>NZ_JBGQQS010000014.1:0-60904 GCF_045528365.1 Desemzia sp. FAM 23988 | reverse complement strand
AATCTTATCCATAAGAAGGCCTCTTTCATTTATGTATTTGCCCTGCAAAGCATACATTTATGATAAAGTGCCTTCTTTCTTTTTTCCAGTAAAATTATTGGCTCTCGAGAACTATTTTACACATACTTTGATATAAATGAGTCTTTTCTATTTTTTACTAAAATAAAATTAGTCCAACAATAAAAGTTGTTGCGAAATTTATCGTTTTCAATCATACTAATAAAGAAGTGTCAGAGAAGTTATTTATGAAAGGATTGAACAAACGTGTTTTTTAGAATATTACGAGCTGTTGTCCGTGTGTTAGTCTTTATACTGAACGGGAATGCTCATTACCAACAAAGAGACAAATTACCTCAAAATGAATCGTATATTTTAATCGCTCCGCATCGTACTTGGATCGACCCGGTTTACTTAGCCTTAGGAGCGAATAAAACGGAATTTGCTTTCATGGCTAAAAAAGAACTCTTTAAAAACCCCGTACTAGGATGGATTATTCGTAATGCGAATGCTTTTCCTGTAGATAGACAAAATCCTGGCCCTAGTGCTATTAAAAAGCCGGTAAAAATACTGAAAGAAGGAAAACTCAGTTTGGCTATGTTTCCAACGGGGACTAGACACTCTGCTGAACTAAAAGGTGGAGCTCCTACAATTGCAAAATTAAGTGGCGTCCCAATGGTCCCAGCAGTGTATCAAGGACCATTAACCTTAACTGACTTGATCAAACGAAAAAAAGTTATTGTTCGCTTTGGAGATCCTATTTATGTGGACCGTAAAACAAAATTAAACAAAGAAAACTTGTCTTTGATCGAGACTCAGATCCAAAGTGCATTTGATCAATTAGACAAAGAAATTGATCCGACTTATCGTTACGAATACAAATAATGAACTAAAGAAAAGAGATGTGCCGTTTTATACCGGCGCATCTCTTTTTGTATACAATTCATTTTAAAAAAGTTCTTTCTCTTCTAATGTTGGCAGAGAAATGTATTTTTAAAAGGTTTAGCATTAAAAAGAACGGTATTTTCTACTTACCAATGTCAAATACTGTAGAACCAAAAAAACGAACAGAATGTTCTTCTGTCCGCTTCGTTTATTAAGTAAAAAAATGTTTATTTTTTCTTGTTTTGTTTCTCAGATTGTACTTTCATAGATGCCATCATTTGTTTGATTTTCTTTTCAGATGGTTTTTGTCCCATTTGCATCATCATCATGCGTAACATGTCTTCATTGACTGGCGGATTTTTTTGGAAATAATCCATCATGTATTTTCTAGATATAAAGAATCCTCCAACTAAACCAGCAAGTAAAGCAATTATAATTAAAACGATTGCTAACATTACGTTCATTGTACCTTTCACTCCTTTCAATACCTCTCAGTTGTTAATTGTACTAAAAAAAATGAAAAAAATAAATAGCAATCATTTCTTTTACGTATTCGCACTCTTCTTTTAACAGCTCTTAAAAAGGCTGAAGCTGTACAAAATGATTCGTTTTGTACAGCTTCAGCCTCAAAAAATTATTCATTTTTAAAGAGTATTAAATACCTCTACAATATTTTCTGTGGTAAAACCGTAATTTTTAATGACCGTTTCGCCAGGAGCACTTGCACCGTATTTGTCGATTCCAACAGTCGCTCCATCTAGGCCAACATAACGTTCCCAACCAAAAGTAGCTCCCATTTCAATCGAAACGCGTTTGCGTACTTCTTTCGGCAAGACACTTTCTTTATAAGCCGCATCTTGTTTTTCAAATAAATCAAAGCTTGGCATAGAAACGACTGATACGTCTTTTCCTTGAGCTTTCAATTCTTTTTGAGCTTCTAATGCTAATGCCACTTCAGAACCTGTAGCCATTAGGATACCTTCAGGTTGTTCTCCCTCTTGTGGTGAAAGAACATAAGCACCCTTTTGAACATTTTCGCGTGCCATTTCTTTGGTTTTTGGTAAAACCGGCAAGTTTTGACGACTCAACACCAACATTGTTGGGTGATCAGTTGATTTCAGTGCAATCTCCCAAGCAGCTGTGACTTCATTTCCATCAGCCGGACGAAGAACAGTCAAGTTTGGCATACTGCGTAAGCTTGAAAGGTGCTCTACTGGTTCATGAGTAGGACCATCTTCACCAACTGCTACTGAATCATGTGTAAACACATACGTTACAGGCAACTTAGAAATAGCCGCCAAACGAACTGCAGCTCTTAAATAATCTGTAAAGACAAAGAATGTTCCTACATAAGTTTTTGTACCACCGTGCAGCATAATTCCGTTAGCAGCAGCCGTCATGGCGAATTCACGAACACCATACCAAATGTTGCGTCCTTCGTATTGACCAGCTTGAAAATCAGTGACATTATCAATCATCGTGTTGTTCGATGAAGACAAGTCAGCTGAACCGCCCCAGAAATTCGGAACATTTTTAGCAATAGCATTCAAAGTATCGCTACCTGATTTACGAGAAGCTACAGCCGCATCGCCTTCTTCGTATACAGGCAAATCTTTGTCCCACCCTTCAGGTAAATCGCCGTTAAATCCTGCCTCAAATTGTTGAGCTAATTCAGGGAATTCTTGACGGTAAGCTTCAAAAGCTTTTTCCCATTCTGTTTCAGCTTCTTCGCCTGGTGTAACCATTGTTTCTTCAAAACGAGCTTGAGCTTCAACCGGCACGTAGAAGTCTTCCCCTTCCCAACCGTAAGCTTTTTTAGTCGCTTCTACTCCTTCGATACCTAATGGAGCACCATGAACTTTGTGTGATCCTGCGTTAGGAGCACCAAATCCGATAACGGTCTTCACTTCGATCAATGTAGGTTGATCTGAATTAGCTTTTGCTTTTTCAATCGCTGCATTGATTTCTTCTAAATCATTTCCATCTTTTACTAAAATGTGTTCCCAACCATAAGCTTCGAAACGTTGACCAACGTTTTCTGTAAAGGCTTTTGATGTAGGCCCATCTAAAGAAATGTCATTTGAATCGTATAAAACGACCAATTTGCCTAATTTCAAGTGTCCAGCTAAACTCGCTGCTTCTGCTGATATACCTTCCATTAAATCTCCATCACCACATAAAGCATAAGTATAGTGATCCACAATGCTGTGACCTTCTTTATTGTAAGTAGCTGCTAAGTGAGCTTCAGCCATGGCCATACCGACACTATTGGCAATTCCTTGTCCAAGAGGACCGGTTGTTGCTTCTACACCATCTGTATAGTGTACTTCTGGATGTCCTGGAGTTTTACTTTCCCATTGACGGAAACTCTTTAAATCACCAATTGAAACTTTGTATCCTGCCAAATGCAGCATGCTGTACAACATCATGGATCCATGACCTGCAGAAAGTACAAAGCGGTCGCGGTCGACCCAGTGGGAATTTTTTGGATTGGCTTTTAAGTGCTTTGTCCATAACACATATGCCATTGGTGCAGCACCCATAGGTAATCCAGGGTGACCGGAGTTGGCTTTTTGAACTCCGTCAATGCTTAACGTACGAATGGTATCTACAGCTAATTGATCTACTTTATCGAACAAAAAATATCATTCCTTTCAAATTTCAAGCTTATTAAACTGCTTACATTGCTTCTATATCATACCATTTTTTTGTAAACAAATGGGAACTATTTCGAATTTTTTTTATCTGCCATGCAGACCTTTATCTTTTTGAATTTTCTTGACTTTATCAGGCGTTACATCGTTTCCTTCTTCGTCAACCACTTTCATGCCTTCAATATGGTTTCTCATTCCACCTCTGAAAGCTGTTAGATAATCTTCACGCAATTTTTTTTGTTCTACTTGTTCCGAAAGAGTTAGACCTTCTTCTGTTTTTGATTTTTTAGCTAACTCATTGATCCGGTTTATTTCTTCTTTTGATAACATTATCTTCATCCTTTCTACTTCCTTAACCAATATACCAAAAATGACTAAAAAATACAGCTGGATTGTCTGTTGAATTCGATCTTCTATATGTTATACCGACGATAAAATGACATTATAACTCAACAACTGGTCATTATCTTCAAAAAAGGCGAACGTTTGTTTGAAAAAAGGATTCGTTTATGCTATTCTAACAGTAAGAGTAAATAAGAATTGAGGTGTTTATAAAATTATGAAAAAATCACCAGCGTCTAGACAAATTGAAGTTTTACAATACATTTATGAACAAGTAAAAGAGAAAGGTTTCCCGCCGACTGTTAGAGAGATTGGTCAAGCAGTATCGTTGTCCTCTACATCAACTGTTCATGGACATTTATCTCGTTTGGAAAAAAACGGCTTTATTCATCGCGATCCGAGTAAACCTAGAACTATTGAATTGACAACTGCCGGTTTATCTCAATTAGGAGTTGGTTTAAATAAAATTCCTTTATTGGGTACCGTTACAGCTGGAGAGCCGATATTAGCTGTAGAAGAAGCGACAGATTTTTTTCCTATCCCACCCAGTTTAGAGTATGAAAATGGTTCATTGTTTATGTTGACCATTCGAGGAGAAAGTATGATCAACGCTGGGATTCTTGATGGAGACGAAGTTATCGTCCGTAAACAATCCAGTGCGGATAACGGCGACATTGTCATTGCAATGACAACTGAAGATGAAGCTACATGCAAACGATTCTTTATCGAACAAGATCATTACAGACTACAACCAGAAAACGATACTATGAGCCCGATCATCTTACAAGAAGTATCTATTTTAGGAAAAGTTGTCGGTCTTTATCGAAGCCATGTTTTATAAACAAAAAAGAGATTGTTTCAAAAATCGAGTGGGACTCGCTTTTTGGACAATCTCTTTTTATTCGAATAGTTTATCTATTTCAACTCTGTCATAATCTAAAATCCAGTCACTATATTTTGTATAGATCTCTTTTATTGCTGCAGGCGAAGTTGCCAATACATCACAACCTCTATCATCATAAGTATGGAAAATCGTTTTTTTCTGGATATTTATCACGTAAACATTATGAGAAATACTCGGATTAAAGCCTAAATCTTGGTTGCAAACAGCTTTCAGCAAGGCAACATGGTTTAAATCCATTGTTTTGCATGTTAAAGTAAATCTGTTGGTTTTACGTGTGCCATCCTCATCGTCTTCTGGAAAAATAAAAGGCAATTCTTGATGTTTTAAGCTGTAGAACAATGATTTTTTTATGTACGGAGAAAAATTCTGTAACTGACGTTTCAGTTTTTTTCTTACGTCAAAGTTGTTCATATCCATCACAACAAAAATATCATCTGTTGGTGAATGCAACGATTCAAATAAAGTAATTGCTCTATTATAACATCCTAATACATACAAGTTGTTTGAAGAATCAAAGAACCATTCCTTTTCTAGGCCAAGTTCAAAACGAATCCCAATACCCCAATTATAAAACAAAGGTGGTCTCAGCTGAAGATTGGGGTAATTTTCGTGCATAAAATCATTCAAGTTCATCTAATCACCTCATATGCACTAGTTATACAGTACTTTTTTTCTTCCGTCCGCTTTCAACAAATTCTTTCCATATTCCTTAAACAACACATAAAGAACTATCTCAACAGGAGATAGTTCTTTATGTGTTGATCAATATTCTGCTAAAGCAAGGATATCATAGCCTTTGATTTTTTCGCGGCCTTTTAGATCTTTTAACTCTACAATAAAAGCTGTTCCCACAACTACTCCACCTAAAGATTCAATCAATTCGATGGTTGCAGCAATCGTTCCGCCAGTAGCTAATAAATCATCACACACCAATACTTTTTGCCCTGGTTTGATGCTGTCTTTATGCAATTGCAGCGTATCTTTCCCGTATTCCAAACCATAAGTAACCTCTACGGTTTCACGAGGCAATTTGCCTTTTTTACGAGCTGGAGCAAAGCCGATTCCCATTTGATAGGCAACTGGACATCCGACAATAAATCCGCGAGCTTCAGGACCTACGATCATTTCTACACCTTTATCTTTAGCATATGCTACGATTTCATTTGTTGCAAAACGGTATGCCTCTCCATCTGCCATTAATGGTGAAATATCTCTAAAAATAATCCCTTCTTCAGGAAAATTTTCTACATCAGAAATATATTTTTTTAAATCCATTCTTTTTGTCCTCCGTTCACCAGTCAAATTCTTCTTTATTCGCTGATGGTTATTTGATTCATTAGCCATTGCTCAACTTCCCAAGCATGACTATAGACTAATCTTTCTTCCGCCTCGATACGTTGTACTTTTTTCTGGTACGTAATAGATTGTGTTAAATCTTTTTTCTCATTTGTTTCCACTCGATTAAGAAGTCCGGATTCTATTTTAACAAATCCAACCTCAAAAAACACCTGCAGAATGAATATTACTCGATTTTCTTTCATATTCAGTGTTTTTGCTAAAATACCCAGCTGATTTTTCACATCAATATTCTGATGAGACAAAATGAACTTGTATGCATTCGCAAAATGTTGCCGATTTGGCATACCTTCTAAATAATCATTCGTTGTACTGTGAAAAGAATACAAAACATTTTCCGGTTTATTGTGTTCTATCAATAAAGAAAGAATGGTCAATGAAGGTGGACAATCCACCAATACCAATAATGAATGCTGCATCAAAAATTGCTTAGCATCTTTTCGTGTCTGGATCAAGTAAGCTTTGCTTGAAGCGGGCATCTTTTCTTGGTACTGTTCATAGTTCGCAGAATCAAAGAATACGAAATCAGCGTTTTGCTTATTCCATAATGATTCTGGAATTTGTGTGCTTCGATAATCAAAGCATTGGATACCTTTAACAGCTATATCTTCAATCCGCAACTGTAATTTTCTAGAACCATTCCACTCATTGATTTCCAATTTGCCGACTGTTGACAGACGAGTGTTTCCTGATATTCGATCTGCCACTTCTCCAAAATCAAAACCAATAGTGTCAAGACTCGTTTGATCAAGCTGAACAGACATTTTCAAGTGTGTTCCGTCCGCCCCTATTTTACGGACCGTTTGCACGAGCACATTATCCAATTGAAAGGTCGGTTTAGGATTATCTGTACCGAAAGGAGCTAATTTTTTCAGCTCTTCAACCGTTTCGAGCGTTAAGTCTTCTTCGGTTACTACTTTGTCGATATGGATTTCTTCTCCCATTTGACCTGACAGTTGTTGTACAGCAGCATAGTCATTTAATTTGGAACGAATCTGTTCAATATTTTCACTTGGCACCGTTAATCCGGCTGCCATATGGTGTCCCCCAAAAGCTACTGTTAAAGGGCGGATTGTACCCAAAGCTTCATACAAGTGAAATGCTTGAACACTTCTGCCTGATCCCTTTGCCGTTCCGTTTTCACGGTCAATGTTCAGGATGATCGCTGGTTTGCCTGTCTTTCCAACTATTTTACTGGCAACGATCCCAAGGACTCCTTCATGCCAGCCTTCTTTAGCTAACACATAAACATCTGGTGAAGTATCTGTTTGTTCAAGCATATCGAATGCTTCGTCGGTTATTTTTTTTACGTACTGTTGTCTTTCTTCGTTCTTCCCTTGGATAATCTGCGCAATAGATTGTGCTTCATTTTCATCAAATGTAGTTAACAAACGTACTGCAGGCGAAGCGTCTCCTAGTCTGCCTGGAGCATTCAATCTCGGCCCAATAATAAAACCGACTGATTCCTCATCTATTTCGTTTTTTTTAACGCCGGCTACTTCATATAAGGCTACTAACCCTAACCGTTGCGTTTGCTTCAATAATGCTATTCCTTGAGTCACCAAAACCCGATTTTCATCTCTCAATGAGACTAAATCGGCAATCGTCCCCAAAGCTACTAAATCCAGCAATTCAACGGGCATTTCCCCAAGCAGAGCAGTAGCAACTTTAAAAGCCACCCCTACACCTGCTAAATCTCCAAAAGGGTACTGTCCAGCTGGATGACGTGGGTGTACAATTGCATAAGCATCCGGCAGTTCTTCAGGAAGCTCATGATGATCGGTTACGACTACATCAACACCTAATTCCTTAGCTCGTTTAATCGCCTCATGCCCAGACACCCCGTTATCGCAAGTAACGATCAACTGGCACCCTTCATTGATCAATTTTTCAAAAGCTTTACTGTTAGGTCCATATCCGTCTATAAAACGATTGGGGATATAAAAATCTACATTGGCGCCAATCATTTCCAGTGTTTCAAGCAACACCGATGTACTAGTCACTCCATCCGCATCATAGTCCCCGTAAATGATAATTTTATCGCCAGTTTCTACCGCTGCCATGATTCTTTCTGTAGCACGTTCCATATCATGCATCAAAAAAGGGTCGTAAATCCGCTTTTCACTTGGATGAAGAAAAGATTGGATCTTTTCTTTTGTATCTAATCCCCTGTGTAAACACAAAGAAATAAATAACGGTGAGTAAGAAAGTTCTCTGGATAATTCTTGGATCAATTGATGATTTTCAGTTTTTTCTGCTTGTTTCCATTTCATACGAGCATTAATCACAGTCTTCACTCCCAACCTAACTAGTATATCAAATAAGCCGTATAAATGGTAGATAATGGACAGCAAAACATCCTCTCTAAAAACAAAAAAACTTCAACAATAAGAGAGAAACTCTTGCTGTTGAAGTGCAACTTTTTTATTTTTCCAATCGGCTGACAGCGATCCCGATCAAACCAGGTCCTGTATGTACCCCTAAGGCTGGGCTGAGCGAATCAAAATAATTTGTACGGATATTCGGTAAAGCATTTTTCAATTTTCCAGCAATCGTGTCCGCCAATTCTTTAGTTTCTCTACCTGCATAACATACTGCCACATCGTACTTAACCGCTTGCTGTGCAAATTCAATCGTAGTATCGATCAGTTTTTGGATTCCTTTTTTACTTCCGCGAGCTTTAGCAACGGTGTAATAAATTCCATCCTCATTACATGAAATAACCGGCTTCAAGTTTAACAAGTTTCCGACAAGTGAGGAAACAAGTCCAATTCTGCCGCCTTTTTGAAGATATTCTAAAGTGTCCACATAGAAATGTACTTTAATATCTTCTATTCCATTTTGAAGTTTTTGTTTAATGATTTCCCATTCGAGACCAGCTTCTACATACGATAACGCTCGCTCTGCATGTAGCCCGCTGCCGATTCCAATATTCTTGGTATCCAACACAAAAACGTCTAAGCCTTCTATTTCTTCTGCCATTAAACGCACCATATTATTGGTACCGCTCAAGCCGCTTGAAATGGTGATGGCAATAACTTTAGTGTAGCCTTCTGCTTTGATTTCCATCATCATTTTTTTGATAGCTTCTCCGTCAGGCAAAGAGGTTTTAGGAACTTCTTCTTTCAAACGGTCATAGATTTCTTCTGCTTGAATGTCTACTTTATCGGTGTATTCCCCATCTTTGTAAATGATTTTCAAAGGAATCACTTTCATATTGCCCTTTTCTAAAATGTCCTGTGGAACATCTGATCCTGAATCAACTAGAAAAGCAATCTTTTCTTTATTCATTTTCTAATCGTCCTCCATTTAATTAATTACTTTTAGTTTCTTGATTTTCTGTCACTATAAGCGAAGCCACTAATTTTTCAGTCGCTATTTTAGTCGCTACTGCTAATGTAGCATTACGAACTAAAATATTTTCTTCTGTACAATCCTCTTTCATTAAAGGAACGTTACTGGTATTTCCGATTCTTGAAGCAACTGCCTTCAATGCATATTCTTGTTCAGAACAAAATAAATTATAAGCCTCTCTTATACCGTTTACTGAAGCTTGGTAGACGATCCCGTCTCTGACTTCTGGAATCGTAATCACTTGCTTAAGAATAGAGATAGCAATTAAATAGGCCAAGTGTTTCTTAGTGTACCTTTTTTTGACCGGTTTTGGAATAAGTTTCAATTTCACATAATTATTTACCATAGAGGAAGTAATGATTTTTTTATCATGGGTCGGATTGAAAATAACTAAATAATTTTCAATCAATGTAATGACTTGATCCATATATAAGTCGATATCTGGTAAATCATCCCATCTTGGCAAATGGTACTCTTCAACATCCACTTTCCATTTCAATAACTCTTCATTATACGTCATGTTTTCATATCCTTTTTAAAAGATAATTTATTTTAACACACACAAAGCAACTAGACAACATAGTTACAAGAACTAGATGAAAATGGTATAAAAAACTACCTCAATGTCTTTTCAGTTGTGGAAGAGATATTAAGGTAGTTTAAATTAGACCGTTATTTGGTTTCTGATTGATTCAATTGAGCTTGGAGTTGTTGTATTAAGCTGTTTTTGTCGCTTAATTCAGTCTCATGAGCTTTTTGAATATGTGCAATTTCTTGTTCTTGCTGCACTTTGGAATTTTCTATTTCTTTTTTCAGTTGTTTGACTTCTTTCCGCTCTTTCAGTAAAGGACCGGTCGAAATCAATACGGCTACTAAAGCTCCTATAAGCAAGGAGACTAAGATAACCATGATTAAAGGCCATGAAGCAACTGTAAAAGCAAAATTCACAGGGACTGCTTCAGTATTCATAACCGCAAACGCTGCAATCAATATCACTAATAGCAATGCAATAATAGTCGTCCATTGTCTTCTCATTTTTTCAACCTCGCTTTGTTTAGTCGTTTCAGCTTTTTATGTGAAATTTATTTTTGATTGAATAGAGTACTTGCTAAGTAATCCCCCATTTTAGGGAATAACGTATAGAATCTGCTGGCAACTTCCATCGATTTCGGCAAATTCAATTCTCGTTTGTTCGTACCGATCAAACGGACGATTTTGTGAGCCACTTCCTTAGGATCCAGTACATATTTGTCAACCTTAGCTAAATAGTCTCCATTTTTATCTGCTTTATCAAAGAAGGTTGTATTCACAGGACCTAAATTAACCGTTGAAACTTGAATAGATAATGGTTTCAGTTCTAGACGCAAAGCGTTTGTGTACCCAATAACCGCAAATTTAGTTGCAGAATAAATGGTCGATTTAGGAGTTGCCATTTTCCCTGCCATAGAGGCTATATTGATGATATGACCACTTTCTCGTTCAGCCATATGAATCGCAGCCATTTGAGAGGTGTACATCAATCCCAGCACGTTCACTCGGAACATATCCTCTGCAATTGCCATATCTGCCGTCAATACACTTTCAAAGTGTCCAAAACCTGCATTGTTGATTAATACATCAATAGGGCCTATTGTTGCAGTGATCTCCTGAAAGACAGCTTCAATTTCCTCAGGTTTTGAAATGTCCATCGAAAACAAGTAGGCTTTTTTACCTGAGATTTTTTCACAGGTATCTCTTACAGTCTGCAATTTATCTAAACTCCTAGCTGCAACTACAACGATGGCTCCTTCTAGAGCGGCTTCGTAAGCTATTTGTTCTCCGAGACCAGAAGATGCCCCGGTAATAAAAACGACTTTATCTTGCAAATGGTTATCAGATTTCACAAAGCTACCTCCTCTATAAATATTCTCCATCTTTTTGAAGCGGAATATCTACTTCACTAAAGTCTTTTACTACTGTGGTTTCTTTGAAAATTTTCTGTGCTTCTTTTTCAAGTGCATGAACATCTTTGGATAAAAATCGAGCACTGATATGTGTGAGTATCAGTTGTTTCACGTTAGCAGCTTTAGCTGTTTCAGCTGCTTCTACATTTGTAGAATGATTGTACTCTTTAGCAAGCTTGCGATTCGCATGATCAAATGTACTCTCATGCACTAATACATCCGCGTTTTCTGCCAACAATCTGCTGTTATCTGTTTTTTTAGTATCCCCTAAAATAGTCACCACTCGACCTTGATGCGGCGCTCCAATAAAATCTTTTCCATTGAATACCCGGCCATCTTCCAATGTGATCGTTTCGCCGTTTTTCAACTTGCCAAATAATGGCCCAAACGGAATACCTGCTTCTTTCACTTTATCTGCCTGAAGCGTTCCTTGATGACTGGCTTCTTCTATTCGATATCCAAACGATTGAATCCCATGCTTCAATTCCAGACAACTGACGGTAAAGTATTTATCTTGAAAAACAATGCCTTCTTTTTTGATTTCTTGAAATTTCAATGGATATTTTAAATACGTTCCACTGATTTTCAACGACGTCCTAACAAACTGCTCGATCCCTACAGGTCCGTAAATAGTAATTAGACCATCTCCACCCTGAAAAGCACGACTAGCTAGAAAACCTGGCAGTCCATAGATATGATCGCCATGCAGATGCGTAATAAAAATTTTATCCACTTTTCTCGGCTTTAAGGTGGTATGCAATATTTGTTGCTGCGTTCCCTCTCCACAATCAAACAACCAGACAGAGTTTATTTCATCCAACAGCTTCAAAGCAATACTGGATACGTTTCTTTGTTTTGAAGGTACGCCAGAACCTGTTCCCAAAAATAATAATTCCATTTCCTTCATCCTAATCTTCTTAAACTGTATATCTCTACTTTATTCTAACAGGGCTGTTTAATCCATGTATTCAAATTCAAATTCTTGATCTTTCATACGAACAATATCCCCATTTTTAGCACCACGTTGTCTCAATTCAGCGTCTACTCCCATAGATCTTAATTGACGAGCGAAACGCAAGGATGATTCATCATGATCAAAGTTGGTCATTTGGAAGAGTTTGATCAATTTATCTCCTCCAAGTGTCCATGTTGCATCCGGTTCTCTTTCAAGCGTATATGGTTTTTCTTCTGGTGTGTATTTGTATAGAATTGTTTCTTCATCATCCGCATCAACTTCATCATACACAGGGAACGGTTGCGTATTTTCCAATAAATCAGCTGTTTTACTCAGCAAGGCACTGATCCCTTTATGAGTCACAGAAGAAATTGGGAAAATAGCGATATCGTCATCAAATTCATTTTCTTTCAGTTCTTGAATTTTTTTCTTAAATATTTTTAAATTCTCTTCAGCATCAGGCATATCCATTTTATTCGCAACAATGATTTGCGGACGTTCTAATAAACGTAAGTTATACGACTCCAGTTCATTATTGATAACTTGGAAATCGTCAAATGGATCGCGTCCTTCGCTGCCGCTCATGTCAATGATATGCAGCAATACACGCGTACGTTCGATATGACGCAAGAATTGGATTCCCAGACCTACACCTTGTGAAGCTCCTTCAATCAATCCTGGCATATCAGCCATTACAAAGCTGCGGCCATCGTCAATACGGACCATTCCTAAATTCGGTACCAAAGTTGTAAAGTGGTACGCTCCGATTTTAGGTCTTGCAGAAGAAACCACTGACAGCAAGGTTGATTTTCCTACAGAAGGAAATCCAACTAGCCCAACGTCAGCCAATACCTTTAATTCCATTTCGATTTCAAATTCTTGACCAGGTTCTCCATTTTCAGCAATTTCGGGAGCTGGATTTCTCGGTGTTGCAAAACGGATATTTCCTCGTCCACCACGACCACCTTTTGCGACTATTAATGTTTGGCCATCTTCAATCAAATCACCTAAAACTACTCCAGTTCCAGCGTTTTTCACTACTGTACCTGGTGGAACTTTAACGATTAAATCTTTTGCTCCTCTACCATGCATTCCTTTAGTCATCCCATTTTCTCCATGTGAAGCTTTGAAATGACGGTTAAAACGGAAATCCAATAACGTTCTTAAGCCTTCATCAACTACAAAAACGATGTTTCCTCCTTGACCACCGTCACCTCCAGATGGACCGCCATCAGGAACATACTTTTCACGACGAAAAGAGACCATTCCATTACCGCCGTTACCGGCCTTAACATTAATTTTTACTTGATCTAAAAACATTGACATACTTATTTCCTCCTCAATTGATTGAGACTAGAATAATTCTATTTATTGATGATTTCTTGAACGGATAACTTATTTACTTTTTTTCTCAAAAAATCAGGATCCTATTGTGGAATCTTCATCAACTTTGAAAGATTCTACTACATTCACGCTTAATTGTACTTTTATTTTTGACATTTGTCCATTTAAACAAGAGAGAATCCCTGGATAATGACGAGTTCTGTTGCGATTTTAAGTCATCTAAGGGATAAAAATGCATTTGCCTTAAAAAGGTCTAGGATCCTCTTCTTCCTTTCACAGCGAACTCTCACATTGAACACATAAAAACAGTACCAATGAACCACTCCACTGATACTGTTTTTAAACTTTTTTCATCTGCCTGTACTACAACACTTTAGCTAAAAAATCTTGTGTCCGTTCATGTTGTGGAGAATTGAACATTTCTTCTGGTGTTCCTTGCTCCACAATGTATCCCCCATCCATAAACAATACGCGATCGGCTACTTTTTTTGCAAAGCCCATTTCGTGGGTTACAACGACCATTGTCATCCCTGATTCTGCCAAATCTTGGATAACGCTCAATACTTCCCCAACCATTTCAGGGTCCAATGCACTTGTCGGTTCATCAAATAGCATGACTTCAGGATTCATTGCCAATGCGCGTGCAATGGCAACCCGTTGTTGTTGACCTCCAGACAAATTAGATGGAAAAGCCTGTGCTTTTTCTTCCAATCCAACTTTTTCCAACAATTCAATAGCTGTTTTTTCAGCGACCTGTTCTGCTATTCCTTTAACTTTCATCGGTGCTATTTTCATATTTTCTAAAACCGTTTTATGTGGAAATAAGTTGAAATTTTGGAATACCATTCCCATTTTTTCTCTTAAGTGGTTCAATTTGACTTCTTTTAAACCAGTTAAAGAAGTCCCTTCAAAAACAACTTCTCCTTCAGTAGGTTTCTCTAATAAATTCAAACAACGCAGCAACGTACTTTTTCCTGAACCTGAAGGACCAATGATCACGACAACTTCGCCTTTTTTTATTTCCTCGTTAATGTCTTTTAAGACAACATTTTCTCCAAACGATTTTGCTAAATGTTCTATTTTAATCATGTGACATCTTCCCTTCGTAATAGTTCAATAGTTTAGTTAAGCTAAACGTTAAAATGAAGTAAATGACCATACTTACCGCAAGAGGAGCAATACCCCGGTAAGAAACAGACGTTACCACTCTGGTTTGGAAAATCAATTCGCTTACACCAATAACAGAAACGATAGAACTTTCTTTAATGATTGTCACAAATTCATTTCCTAAAGCCGGCCAAATATTTTTTAACGCTTGAGGGAAAATAATGTGTCTCATAGCTGTATTTTTACTCATTCCTAAGCTACGTGCTGCTTCGACTTGTCCAGTTGGAACAGAAGATAAACCAGAACGAATGATTTCACACACATATGCTCCACTATTCAAAGAAACGGCAATAATCCCAGCCAGCAATGCGGGAATATTAATGATATACCCTACCGCAAAATAAATGAACATCACTTGAATCATCATAGGTGTTCCTCGCACGAATTCAACATAAGCAGTGGCTAAAAAACGAAAGAATTTATTATTGGATAACCTTACTAAAGCCAATAAAACTCCAATAACAGAACCAATAAGGACACTGACAACCGAAATAAAAATCGTATTGAGAGTACCTTCTAAGAAATAAGACCAATAATTGGTCATAGAATTTGTGCCTGACTCAGACGATTCTGAATCTTGAGCTGTTTCCAAATAATTTCCAGCTTGAGCTAGGTACTCAGGAATCAGGTCTTCCGCTTGAATCTCAGCTAACGAAACATTGACTACATCCATTAGAGCGTCAGATCCCTTAGACATCGCAATAGCAGATCCTTCAGTCTCTCCTCCTTCAAAACCACCTTCAAAAGTCAGAAGCGCGTCATCAACGCCTGCAAAAGACAACGCGTTCGGGCCTTCCATAACGATAGCATCTACTTTTTTGGTTTTTAAAGCCAGCAATAAATCTGATGTTTTTCCTAAAGAAATCAATTCTGAGTCCGTCATTTCTGTTTTAGTTAATCCTTCTTGGATCGAACCCATTTGAGCCCCGACGATTTTCCCTGCAAAATCATCTTTTGAAGCATATAGGTCTTTGTCTTCAGAACGAATGACAATGTTTTGAGTAGCTTGGTAATACGTATCGCTAAAATCAACACTTAATTTACGTTCCTCTGTTGCAGACATACCTGCTAGAATCATATCTATATTGCCTGTTTCAAGAGCCGGTATCAAGCTGTCAAATTGCATATCTTCTACTTGCAATTTTACACCTAAATCATCCGCAATCTTCTGAGCAATCGAAATATCCATCCCGACGATTGTATCTTTTCCGTCAACAGTCGCGTGAAACTCATATGGCGGGAAATCAGCACTTGTTCCCATAATGAGAACGCCACGTTCCTTGATATCTTCCAAAGATGTGTCTTGTGAGGTTTCTTCTGCGGAAACGAATTGTGGGAATGAGAATAGTGGCAACATAAATCCAACTAATAACATTAAGGTTATCAAACCTTTTTTCTTCATATTTTTTCCTCCTGAATGGTGTACTCATAATCAATAGGGATAGTTTAACAAATCAGGAATATTTATGCAATATATTTTTGATTAATTTCTTTTTTATACATTATTAAGCGTTTTTATACATCTTTTAAGCCTAGTTTGTGTATATTTCATATGCAAAAAAGACTGAAAAGAGAATTTTTCTCTTTTCAGTCTTTTAGATCACATTATTCAACTCTATCTCATCAATGCTGCAAAGCTTTGATCCATAGCAGCTAATGTATCTTCAATATCTTTTTCTGTGTGTTCTGTACACAAGAAAATCCCTTCAAATTGTGAAGGAGGCAGAAAAATGCCTCGATCTGCCATCTCTTTATAGTATTTGGCGAAAAATGCTGTATCGCTCGCCTTACTTTGCTGATAGTTAGTAACAGGTGCCTCAGTAAAGAACATTCCTATCATACTGCCTGCTTGATTGACGGTTATGTCAATACTGTATTCTTGACTTAAGGACTGGATCCCTGCTTTTAGGAGATTGCCTAAATGTTCAAAATAACGGTAATCTTCTGGTGTCAATTGAGATAATGTCGCTATACCAGCAGCCATAGCAATAGGATTACCTGACAATGTTCCAGCTTGGTATATTTGACCAGCTGGAGCAATGTGTTCCATGATCTCTTTGCGTCCACCGTAAGCTCCTACAGGTACCCCTCCGCCAATTACTTTTCCTAAACAAGTAATATCAGGAGTCACACCAAAGTAGCCTTGTGCACTATGGTAACCGACTCTAAATCCAGACATCACTTCATCAAAAATCAATAACGCTCCATCTTGTTGAGTTAGTTCACGCAGTCCCTGAAGAAAACCATCTACAGGAGGAATAACTCCCATGTTCCCAGCAACTGGTTCAACAATGACCGCAGCGATTTCGCCTGCATAAGCAGCAAACAATTCTTTTACAGCTGCCAAATCATTGTAAGGAGCTACATACGTATTGGAAGTCGTGCTTTTTGGAACTCCTGGAGAATCAGGTAAACCTAGAGTAGCTACACCAGACCCTACTTTGACTAATAAAGCGTCATCGTGTCCATGGTAACTGCCCTCTAATTTAATGATCTTATCTCTTCCGGTATAACCGCGCGCTAAGCGCAACGCGCTCATAGTGGCTTCCGTTCCCGAATTTACGAATCGCACCATGTCGATTGAGGGGACTCGATCGATCACAATTTCAGCTAGTGCAGTTTCCATCTCGGTCAACGTACCAAAACTAGTTCCTAATGCGGCAGCTTCCTGGATTTTTTTAACTACAACAGGATTTGCATGGCCTAGAATCAGCGGGCCCCATGATAAAACATAATCAATGTATTCATTACCATCTTCATCAATAATATGGCTTCCTTTACCTTGCTTCATTACAATAGGAGGAACGTCCACTGATTTAAATGCCCGCACAGGACTGCTCACCCCGCCTGGCATAAGCTGAACAGATTTTTTGAAGATTTCTTCTGATCTAGTAGTATTTCTCAAACTGAACGACCTCTTTTCTTTCGAAATTAAAGACCGCTTTGTTTTCTTCTAGTGCTTTAGTGTCTTCTTTTTCTGATTTTTCTTCTTCTTTAGGTTTTTCTTCTCTCAAACCAATGTTTACTGCAAATCGATTCATCTCTTTTTCAGCTTTTTCTGATGAGTCTGTTTTTGCCATATCTTTCAGTGATTGAATTGGTTGTTTAGACAATTGGTTGATGACGCTTTGCATGTGTTTCTGAATCACTTCTGTTTCATGTTCCGTTAACTCAGGCAATTTATTTTGTAAACTGGTCATCACGGTGTCTTTGAGTTGATTATTTTTTTGACTGAATTCTTCCAAATAAGTAACTGATTTTCTTTCCTGGAACCAGAAATTGAATTGATAAACAGCTTCTTCCATTTCTGATTTGATAAAATTCAGTTCTTTTTCTTGTAATTGATTGGTCGATTTTAATTCACTGCTGATTCTGTCCATATCAAATAGGAAAATTTGTTTGTCCATTCCTAATTCTGTTTCTATGTTCCGGGGAACAGAAAGATCCATCATCATTTGATTTTTCTTAGAGAACCGTATATCATTCATTTTCTTGACTACATCCGTCGTTATAATCAACTCTTTAGACTTGGTAGCAGTAATTACACCATCGACTTTGGCTAATGACATAGGCAAATGGTTGTAATCGCCTGTATGAAAAGTCCGCATACTGATTTCACGTTTCTTCAGAAGACTCGACCACTCGTTTAATTTAGCTACTACTTTTTTTGTCTTTTCATAGTCACGGCTGGCGATCGTGACAGAATCAGCCCCTTGGTAAACTAAGGCTTTTGCTGCAGATTGAGCCATTTTCCCTGCCCCGATGATCAAAAATCGTTTATCGGAGAATTCCGCCCATTCTTGCTTGAACAACTGTACTGCTGCTGAAGCAGCATCTCGTGATACTTGATCTATTTTAGTTACGGTATGCATTTTCTTAGAAAATGCTACTGCTTTGTTAAATAAAGAACTCAAGATAGGGCCTACTGTCTTTGCCATTTGAGCAACTCGATAAGCATTTTTTACTTGTCCCAATATTTGGCTTTCTCCCACAATAGCGGAATCCAAACCTGTGGTGACATTAAATAAATGTGAAGCAGCACTCAAATTCGATTTTCCATAAGTAGTAGAAATCACTTGAGAGACATCGTACCCTGAATAATCAGCAATGTAATGCAATATATCGCCGTGTTTAAAAGAATCAGGATCAACATACAAATAGTATTCTGTCCGATTGCAAGTTGTCAAAATAGCCACTTCTTTTATTCCAGAAAACGAGTGTATATCAGAAAGTTGTTGATTTATATCGCTCTCTTCTATAGCATAATTTTCTCTAATTTCTATTGGTGCACATTGATGATTCACACCATAAAGTAAGATTTTCAATGTTTATCATCCTTTTAATTCTTCATTCCAACGTTGTGAGTGAATAGATTCGTTTCTAGGTCTTAACACCTAATATAAGTCCATTATTTTTAATCTACTTGATTTTTTCTTCAATGTACTTCCAAACTTCATCCATACCTAATCCTGTTTCTGAAGAAAATGTAAGAAGTTTATCCTCTGCATCCATCTCAAAGCCGTCTTTAATGATTTTTTCATGTTTATTCCATTTACTGCGTGGAATCTTGTCTACTTTTGTTGCCAAAATTAAAACAGGAATATCATAGTATTTTAAGAAATCATACATTTGAACATCATCGTTAGTAGGTGGATGTCTAAAATCAACCACGCAAATGGCTAGTTTTAATGTTTCTCTCTGTGTAAAGTATGTCTCCAGCATCTCTCCCCACTTAGCTCGTTCTGTTTTAGAAACTTTTGCATACCCATAACCAGGTACATCGACAAAATAGAATTTTTCTTCAATTTTGTAGTAATTCAATGTTTGCGTTTTTCCAGGTTTACTGGAAGTTCTAGCTAATTTTTTACGATTCGTCATCTTATTGATAAAAGAAGACTTCCCTACATTTGATCTTCCTGCCAACGCAATTTCCGGAAGGTTTGTCGTAGGATACTGTTTTGGTGAAACAGCACTAATGATAAATTCTGCATTATTTACTTTCATAATGTTTTGCACGCCCTTTATATATCTTACTGTATTTTATGATTTTCCAGTTTAATTAGATCGATCTATACTATATCACTAAACTAGCGCACAGCAATTTTTCCCTAGTTTACGATTCTACGAAACTAGGGGCATTTCTGATGGTAAAAACTCATTCGCCCGATAAATCCATTTCCTATTCTAACATACCTGATACTAAAATATAATATTTAAATCTTCTTTTCGCATTTTCCCAACATAAAAAAGAGATATTTGTAACACAATTGTAAAATTACGATTGTATCTTTTTAAAAAAAAAAGCAAAAAAACTACAGAAGATCAGCCTTTTTACCGGTTGATCTTCTGTAGTAACAGGTTTAATTAAACTATTAAACGACTTTTTTGCCTTCATTATTATAGAAAATGGCTTCAGTGGTACCTGCGACCGCTTCTTTCGTGATCACACATTTAGATACTTCTGGGCGACTTGGTAAATCAAACATAATTTCCAACATCAAGTTTTCGATAATCGAACGCAAACCACGAGCTCCAGTGTTTCTCTCGATAGCTTGTTTGGCAATTTCGCGTAAAGCATCTTCTTCGAATTCCAATTCTACGTTATCTAATTCCATCAATTTTTTGTATTGTTTTACCAAAGCATTCTTCGGCTCAGTTAAAATATGGATCAAATCATCTTCTGTTAATTTTTCCAGAGCAGCCATAATTGGCAAACGTCCAATAAATTCAGGAATCAATCCGAATTTCAATAGGTCTTCTGGAATAATTTGCTGCATTACAGATTTAGATTCGTCGATTTTTTTCTTCGATGAACCAGAACCAAAACCGATCACTTTTTCTCCTAAGCGGTTTTTAACGATCGTATCGATTCCATCAAAGGCCCCGCCAACAATGAACAGAATATTCGTTGTATCTAATTGAATAAATTCTTGTTGTGGGTGTTTTCTTCC
This sequence comes from Desemzia sp. FAM 23988, assembly GCF_045528365.1. NCBI lineage: Bacteria > Bacillati > Bacillota > Bacilli > Lactobacillales > Carnobacteriaceae > Desemzia > Desemzia sp. FAM 23988. Next base: position 40,052 of record NZ_JBGQQS010000014.1, on the reverse strand, counting down.
GCCTTGAGGAGGAATACTGGCAACCGTACCTTCTAAGATTTTGAGTAAAGCTTGCTGTACGCCTTCACCTGATACATCACGAGTAATCGATACATTTTCACTCTTACGAGCAATTTTATCGATTTCATCAATATAAATAATCCCTTTTTCAGCACGTTCAACATCAAAGTCAGCTGATTGCAATAATTTCAAGAGAATGTTCTCAACATCTTCCCCAACGTAACCCGCTTCTGTAAGGCTGGTTGCATCTGCAATCGCAAATGGAACGTTTAGAATACGCGCTAGAGTTTGAGCAAGGAATGTTTTCCCAGAACCAGTTGGTCCGATCAAAGAGATGTTGCTTTTTTGCAGTTCAATTCCATCTTCTTCTTTTTCACCCATATGATTCACACGCTTGTAGTGATTGTACACCGCAACAGACAAGGATTTCTTAGCCTGTTCTTGACCAATCACGTATTCATTTAAAATTTGTTGAATTTCTTGAGGTTTTGGTACTTCTAAGAATTCACCATAACCTACTTCACTAAATTCTTCATCTATGATTTCTTTGCATAAGTCGATACATTCGTTACAGATGTAAACACCAGGACCGGCAACGATTTTCTTCACTTGATCTTGTGTTTTTCCACAGAATGAACAACTTACGACTCCACTTGTTTCTTCATCATTAAACATGTTCCCATACACCTCAATTCTGTTTCCTGTTTCAATCATTGACACCACCTCTACAGTAGCACAATGTTCAAACTTTTTAAATAATAGCATAAAAAAAGGGATAATGCTACTCATGGTGATCTTCATTGAGTAAGAAAGGGACCAGACCAAAAAACCTATGGCCCAGTCCCTATACATACCAAGAGTATACCTCTTAAAACTGTTCTAACTGACGTGCTTCATCAAAACAGCACTTGATATAGAATTATTTTTCTACTGCAGAAGAAGTGATTAAATCAATAGCTTTTTTCAATGAAATGTCGTGTTTCAACATATCAGGAGTCAAAGCATTTCTTACAGCATCCACTTCCATACCGTATTCTTCAGAAAGATTTTTGATTTCTTCTTCAACTTCTTCATCAGAAGGCTCAAAGTTTTCTTTTTCAACAATAGCTTCTAATACTAAGTTTGTTTTCGTTCTGAATTCTGCATCAGTTTCCATTTGTTTGTGCAAGTCTTGTTCTGTAGTACCAGTGATTTGGTAGTACATTTCAGGAGATACACCTTGTTGTTGCATGTTGTTTAAGAAGGATTCCATTTGACGGTGAACTTCGTCATGTACCATTGAATGTGGAATTTCTTCGATTGTTGCATTTTCTACTGCTTGACGAATAGCTGCATCTTCAACAGCTTCTTCAGCTGAAGCTGTTTTAGCTTCTGTTAATTGTTTTTTCACTTTTTCTTTTAATTCGTCAAGAGTTTCAACATCTTCGTCTACATCTTTAGCGAATTCATCATCTAATTCAGGAAGTTCTTTTGCTTTAACTTCGTGAACTTTAACGTTAAATACTGCTTTTTGACCTTTCAAGTCTTCAGCTTGGTAGTCTTCTGGGAAAGTTACGTTAACTTCCACTTCATCTTCAGCTTTTTTACCAACTAATTGGTCTTCGAATCCTGGAATAAATGAGTTTGAACCTAATTCAAGTGAGAAGTTTTCGCCTTTTCCACCTTCAAAAGCTTCGCCGTCCTTAAATCCTTCAAAATCGATCACAACAGTATCGCCATTTTCAGCTGCTTCTTCTTTTAAAACTAATTCAGCTTGAGCGCTGCGTTTGCTTTCTAAGTTTTGAACTACATCTTCGTCAGTTACTTCACGGTCTTGTTTTGGAACTTCAAGACCTTTATAATCACCAAGTTCAACTTCTGGTTTTACAGTGATTTTAGCTTCAATTTCCCAAGCTTTTCCAGTTTCCATGCTTTTCACATCGATTTGTGGTTGGTCAACTGGTTCAACGCCTGTTTCTGCTAAAGCAGCTTCATAAGCGTCTGGTAAGACAGCGTTCAATGCATCTTCATATAACGCTTCTTCCCCATACATTTTGTTAAATACTTTACGAGGAACTTTCCCTTTACGGAAACCTGGTACTGATAACGTACCTTTAACTTTGTTAAAAGCTGTATCGATTCCTTGTGTTATTTGTTCTTGTGAAATTTCAAATGATAGAACACCATCATTTTTTCCTGTTTTTTCCCATTTTGCAGTCATGTAAATTACCCTCCGAAATATTCTATTTTCATAGTCTTTTGAAGACTTGCATACTTTTTCATATTACACTACTTATGCGGTTTTGTAAATAAAAATTGCTTTTGAATCCCTGACAAATAAGAAATTTTTCTCTGTAATAGACGTTCTTTGATCTATAGACAGCTTAAGATAACATCTGTTCAATTTCTAAATTCAATCGATTGATCCAATCAGCCATTTTTTGAATTTCCTTATCATCTTCAGACTCATTTTTAGATTCTATGTCGTACCGTCTAAAGCTCAAGGAAATCCATTCGTCAGCATCGGTAATCACTTCTTCAATATAAGGATGCAGCAATAAAAAATACAAATTCATTTCTTGAAGCAAAGCGTGATACAACGAGGGATTATCATCTTCAAACTTTTCTTTTAATCCTTCAATGACAGCTTCAACGACTCTTTCATCTTCTAATGAAGTTAATTTTGCAGGAGTGACCAATCTTCTTTGCTCAAACCAATACAATTCAAATTCTTCGTCTACTTGATGATCAATTAAGATTTCCAGCACCGTACTTTTTACGATTTCATTGACAAAAGGGTTCCTTAAAATGCTTCTTGCTCCTAATGCATACCACTCTTTGTCCATTTCTTTCATGTCTTTGACCAAAGCGGCTTGGTGCTCAAAAGATTTATCCCCCATTGCTAATATCTCTTTCAACAATTCTTGATTGTGTTTCTTTTTCTCTTGCTGTTGTTTGTTTTTTTCGTGCTCCAAAGCAATTTTAGTAGCTTTCCACATTTCTTTCGTCGATGTGCTCAGATTGTGTTGTGCTGTTTTCTTTTGGATAATTCGCTCAGCTTCAACGAACAACTGATTTTTGATTAAAAGTGTAGTGTATAAACTATACAAACTTTCTTCATTTTCATAAAGTTCTTTTTTATCATCTGCGATCTCTTTTGCAGTTTCATAGTCTTCCAGTTGATACAGTGCTGATACATACATGGCATTCACACTTGGTTCTTGACGAATAGCGTATGCTTCTTTAAAAAAACGACAAGCTTCTTCTATATTGCCTACTTGAAACATTTTGACAGCTTTTTTTAGATACAGCTCATAATTATTTGGAAAATCGATCCGTTCTCCCATGGTTCACCTTCTTTGCACCATTTTGCTTGCGCTAGCAAAAGTTTTTTTAGCTTCCTCAATTTTAGAGAGCAGCTGGTTGATTATTCACACCAGCAACTTTGCTGCAACGTATGTTTTCAGTTTAACACACCACACGAAGTTCTGTGAATAAAATCCTTGCTGCACGAAAAAACTTATCTTTCTACTATAAAATAGAAAGATAAGTTTTTTTGTCTAGTTATTTTAAAACGCTCTAAATTTTTTATACCGTTCATTAACTAATTCTGTAGCTGTTTTCTTGGACGCAACAGATAAAAAGTCGGCTATCTCTGTTTTTAAGGTAGCGAGAATTTGTTCTTGGGCCAGACGCTCACCTTCGATAGATTCAGAAATAATTTTGTCTATCACAGACAAATCCATTAAGTCATCTGGTGTCAGCTTCATTACTTCTGCTGCTTCCTTAGCTCGTGAAGCATCTTTCCAAAGAATAGACGAAAATCCTTCAGGCGATAATACAGAATACATTGAATTCTCCATCATCCATACTTCATTTCCCATAGCCAAAGCTAAAGCTCCGCCACTTCCACCTTCTCCAAGAATAATCGAAAGAATAGGAACTTTTAATTGACTCATTTCGAGAAGATTTCGTGCAATAGCTTCTCCTTGACCTCTATCTTCTGCCTCAACGCCACAATAAGCTCCGGCAGTATTCACAAAATTGATGACAGGACGGTTGAATTTTTCTGCTTGTTTCATCAAACGCAATGATTTTCGATAGCCTTCAGGATGAGGAGAACCAAAATTGCGACGAATATTTTCTTTGAGTTCGTGTTCTTTTTGGTTTCCGATCACCGTAACTGCTGTACCATTTAAAGTAGCAATTCCGCCAACGATAGCTTTATCATCACGAAATAAACGATCACCGTGTAATTCTATAAAATCTTCAAAAATTTCTGATACGATATCCAGCGTGTTTAAACGGGATATTTTTCGCGCGCGTTCTACGATTTCAATGGCTTTTTCCATTTAGGGCACCTTCTTTGTCAACGCTGTTTAAAAAGCTGTTTTATTCATGTAATTTAAGTATTGATCCCAACATTTGTTTCAATTCGCTTCTTGGGACGATTTGGTCGATAAATCCATTTTCCATAACCGATTCAGCTAACTGAAAATCATCAGGCAATTTTTCTTTAATGGTTTGTTCGATCACACGTTTCCCAGCAAATCCAACTAATGCTCTAGGTTCAGATAAAATAATGTCTCCTTGCATAGCAAAACTAGCTGTTACGCCGCCTGTGGTAGGGTCTGTCAACACAGTGATATACAGAAGACCGGCTTCGCTATGTCGCGCAATAGCTCCGCTTATTTTAGCCATCTGCATTAAAGAAATAATCCCTTCTTGCATTCTGGCACCACCAGAAGCAGTAAAAATAATCACAGGCAATTTTTCTTCTGTAGCTCGTTCAACTGCACGCGTAATTTTCTCTCCGACGATGTGACCCATACTTCCCATCATAAACGTCGAATCCATTACGCAGATGACTGTATGATGGCTATTTATTGCAGCTTTACCCGTGACAACTGCTTCATTCGAGCCGGACTTATTTTGTGCTTGTTGCCATTTATCTTCGTATCCGGGAAATTCTAACGGATTTGACTGCTCCATCACTTTATCCCATTCCTCAAAGCTGCCTTCATCGGCAATCAATTGAATCCGCTCGGTTGCACAAATTCTAAATGAATATCCGCATTCTGGACAGATTTTATCATGACCTAAATCTTTGGTATAAATTGATTTATGACACTGAGGACATTTGGTAAACATTCCGTCTGGTACAACGGGAATCGCTGTATCTTCGGTTTGTGTTCGATCCACATGAATGGGAATGTACACTCGTTTCTTCTTAAACAGTTTCAATTTATCACCTCTGTAAAAAGTTCTTACTTTCTTCGATTTAATTAATCAATACGAGGCACCCAATTTTTAAGAAAATCCGTTTCTAAATAACTAGTGTCGTATTCTCCACTAATAAAAGTGGCATCATTTAATAAATCTTCCTGAAAGAATTGATTGGTTATGATTCCTTCTATAACAAGTTCACCTAATGCACGTTTCATTTTAGCTATGGCTTCCGGACGATCCGCACCTTTAGTGATGATTTTTGCAATCATCGCATCATAATAAGGAGGGATTTCAGCACCTTGGTACATGGCGCTTTCCACCCGCAAACCGAGCCCGCCTGAAGGAACTAGTAAATAGTTTAATGTTCCAGGGGAAGGAGCAAAATTAAACGCTGGATTTTCAGCATTGATACGACACTCGATCGTATGTCCTGTTAGTCTAACATCTTCTTGTTTCAAAGACAATTCTTGACCAGAAGCAATTAAAATTTGCTGTTTGACAATATCTACTTCAGTCGCCATTTCCGTAACGGGATGTTCTACTTGTATACGGGTATTCATTTCCATAAAGTAATAGTTGCTATCTACATCTAACAAAAATTCAATCGTTCCCGCATTTTGATAATGTACATATTTAGCTGCTTTTACAGCAGTTTCTCCTAGCAACTGTCTTTGTTCTTCATCGATCGCTACAGAAGGAGATTCTTCGATAACTTTTTGATTTTTACGTTGTAAAGAACAATCACGTTCTCCAAGATGGATCACATTCCCATGATTATCCGCCAGAATTTGAACTTCTATATGACGCGCATGTTCAATGATTTTTTCCATATACATATCATCATTTCCAAAAGCAGCTTTTGCTTCAGATTTAGCGTTCACATAAGCAGTTTCTAGTTCTTCTTCATTCGCTACACGACGCATCCCTTTACCGCCACCGCCAGCACTGGCTTTCAGCATCACAGGATACCCAAGACTTTTAGCTGCAGTTTTAGCTTCATCCATAGAATGAATGAATCCTTCACTACCTGGAATAACAGGTACACCAGCTTCGATCATTAGTTCTCTGGCATTTGCTTTATCTCCCATTTGATGAATGGTTATCGGTTTTGGACCAATAAAAACAATATTCATTTCTTCACACATAGTCGCGAACGTACTGTTCTCAGATAAGAATCCAAAACCAGGATGAATCGCTTGAGCGTTTGTGACTACTGCTGCACTTAATATAGATTGCATATCCAAATACGAATCGGTTGCTTTTGCAGGTCCAATACAAATAGCTTCGTCTGCTAATTGCATGTGTAAAGCGTCTCGATCTGCTTCGGAATAGACGGCGACTGTTTTAATCCCCAGTTCTTGACACGCACGTATCACACGTACGGCAATTTCGCCTCTATTTGCAATAAGAATTTTATTTAACATAGGCTTAACGTCCGATAATAAATGTCAATTCGACTTCGCAGACTTTTTTCCCGTCAACGTAAGCGACACCTTTACCGATTCCTGCATAATCTTTTAATTTCACGATGTCTACATGTAACATCAACTGGTCGCCTGGTTGAACTTTTTTACGGAATTTAACTTTGTTCATTCCACCTAAATAAGCTGTTTGTCCTTTAAATCTGTCTAGTGACAATAGAGGAATCGATCCAGCTTGAGCCAATGCTTCTAAGATGTAAACTCCAGGCAATACAGGCTCGCCAGGGAAATGCCCTTGGAAAACTTCTTCATTGATGGTGACATTTTTTAATGCTACCACATGTTCACCAGGTGTCATTTCTTCCACACGGTCGATAAAGTAAATTGGGAAACGATTGGGGATTAATTTTTGGATCTCTGCTATATTCATTTTAGTCATTTCTAAAATTCCTCCTTAAATAATGTAAAAAGCGGTTAAATCAGCCCTAATCAACTCTGAATAACGCTTGGTTGTATTCTACAACTTGACTGTCTTCAATCAGAATTTCAGTAATCGTTCCATCTACTTCACTCTTGATTTCATTCATTACTTTCATAGCTTCTACAATACAAAGTGTTTCGCCAACTTTTACAGTATCTCCTACTTTTTTAAACTCAGGTTTTCCTGGTTCTGGAGATAAATAAACCACTCCTACAATCGGAGATAAAATCTCTTCCCCTGCGGCAGCCGGAGTGCTTTCCGTTTCCCTCACAGTGACGGATTGATAGCTGCTTTCGTTGTTGTAAGCTGTTTCGTTTACAACAGGGCTAATTGTTTCAATTTTTGTGTCTTTAGTCATTGATTGAGAAGTAGCAGAATTTTTGCTCATTTGAACGGTTACGTTGTCCATTTGCAATTGAAATTCTTTTAGAGAAGACTGATCAACCAAATGCAGCAACTCTTTTACTTGGTTAAAGTCCATCTATTTTCCCTCCCATTTTTTAAATAAGGTTACGGCATTGTGTCCACCAAAACCTAATGAATTGTTTAGAGCGTATTGAATCTCTTTTGCTCTACCTTCATTTGGAATGTAGTCTAAATCACATTCTTCATCCGCTACTTGTAAACCGATGGTTGGAGGAAGGAAGCCTTCTTGTAAAGCTTTCACACAAGCTACTGCTTCGATACCACCAGCAGCACCCAATAAGTGACCCGTCATACTCTTAGTACTTGAGATAGCTACTTGCTCAGCTGCATCCCCTAAAGCGTATTTAATGGCTTTCGATTCTGATGAATCATTGGCTTGAGTACTTGTTCCATGAGCGTTGATGTATCCGATATCCGCTGGTTGAATATTTGCTTCATCCATAGCTAATTTCATCGCTCTACCTGCTCCGCTGCCATCTGGTGATGGAGCTGTCATGTGATAACCATCTCCGGTTGCACCATATCCAACGATTTCTGCATAAATAGTAGCACCGCGTTCAATAGCATGGTCAAGACTTTCCAACATCAATACGCCGGCGCCTTCACCCATAACAAAACCATGACGCTCTTTGTCAAATGGAATCGACGCACGATCAGGATCAGTACTAGTTGATAGAGCATTCAATGCTGCAAAACCAGAGATTCCGATTTCATTTACCGTTCCTTCTGCACCGCCAGCAATAATAATATCTGAATAACCATGTTTGATATTACGGAAAGCTTCTCCGATAGAGTTGTTTCCTGATGCACATGCTGTAACGATAGACGTATTGATTCCACGTGCACCAATGGCAATGGAAATATTTCCAGCTACCATGTTTCCAATTGCTAAAGGTACGAACAATGGAGCAACGCGTTGTGGACCTTTAGTGTGCATTTTAATGATTTGCTGTTCCATAGCGTTCAATCCGCCAATACCAGAACCTACAATGACTCCAAAACGATCCATGTCTGTTTTTTCTACATCAATACCGCTCATTTCAACAGCTTGAACAGCAGCTGCAACCCCATATTGTGAGAATTCATCCATACGTTTAGCAACTTTACGGTCCATATAATTTTTTGGATCAAAATCTTTTAATTCTCCAGCAACTGAGATCCCAGTTTCGCTAGCATCAAATTTAGTGATTTCTTTAATTCCGTTCTTTCCTGCTTTTAAGCCTTCCCAAAAGGTTTCAGCTGAGTTACCCAATGGAGTAACTGCACCCATACTTGTAATGACTACACGATTCATTTGTGTTCGTCCTCCTTATTATTAACCGTTCATGACCATTCCACCGTCAACATTGATGACTTGGCCTGTAATATAGCGGTTTTCGCTTAAAAAGACTGCTAATCTGGCTACATCTTCCACGTTTCCAAAACGTTTCAATGGAATTTGACCAACAGCTTGTTCTTTCATTTTATCTGACAATACATCTGTCATTTCTGTTTCAATAAAACCTGGAGCAATCGCATTAACAGTGATTCCTCTAGCTGCTAATTCTCGTGCTGCTGATTTAGTTAAACCCACAACACCAGCTTTACTGGCTGCATAGTTGGCTTGGCCAACGTTTCCTACTAAGCCCACAACACTGGACATATTAATAATTGTGCCGCTTTTTTGTTTCAGCATCACTTTTGAAGCATGACGAATCGTATTGAATGTCCCTTTTAAATTGATATTGATGGCTTGGTCAAAATCCTCTTCTGCCATTCTCATCAACAACATATCTTTTGTGATACCGGCATTGTTCACAAGCACGTCTACACTACCAAAAACTTCTTTCGTTTCTTCAATCAACTTTTGAGCAAAATCAAAGTCGCTTACATCGCCTAAGATTGTATGCGTTTTAGCTCCTAAACTTTCCAATTCATTCAACAAACTTTCTGCTATCGGCTTCCGACCGTTCAAAACGATGTTTGCGCCAGTTTTCGCAAATTCTACAGCAATAGCTTTTCCAATTCCTCTAGAACTTCCAGTTACAATAACAGTTTGATTTTTTAGATTCATATCCTCATCCTTTTTCTGCTATCTTCATGTTTTACGCAAGTTTTTGCAGCGTTTTTTCAAGCGATTTTATGTTTTCAACATTCATGATTTGTACTGTTTTATCGATTTTTTTGATAAAACTGCTTAATGTTTTACCTGGACCGATTTCAATAAAGGTATCTACACCCATATCGATCATTTTTTGTATGCTATCTTCCCAATAGACTGGAGACATCACTTGTTTGACCATTAATTCTTGAATAGCTTCAGCGTCTTCAATGGGTTTAACAGTGGTATTACTGATAATGGGAATACTAGGATTCATTATCTTGACCGTTTTGATTTCTTCTTTTAATTGTCTAGCTGCTGGTTCCAATAGACTGGTATGAAAAGGTCCACTGACTGTCAGCGGCACTACACGTTTAGCTCCAGCTTCCGACAATCGCTTGCTCGCTATTTCAACAGACTCTTTTAATCCTGCAATAGCAATTTGTCCAGGCATATTGTAATTTGCTGGAGAGACAACCCCATATTCCTCAGCAACTTCTTGGCAAATTTGTTCAATAATCAAGCGGTCTAATCCCATAACAGCAGCCATCGCACCTTCTCCAAGTGGAACTGCCTCAGTCATGTATTGGCCTCTTTTTTTCACTAATTGAAGAGCCTCCGGGAACGACAATACTCCTGCTTTCACAAATGCACTGTATTCTCCTAAGCTCAGACCAGCGACTACATCAGGTTGTAGTCCTTTTTCGGTCAATAAAGCATCAATGGCCATACTGACGGTTAAAATAGCCGGCTGTGTATACATCGTTTGATTTAATAGATCATTTTCTTCAAAACAAAGAGACTGCATATCTAATTGCAATGCTTCACTTGCTTGTTGGAAAATATCTTTTACGCTGTCATACTCTTCGTAAAGTTCTTTTCCCATACCTGCATATTGAGCACCTTGACCACTATATACAAATGCTGTTTTCATCAGTTTCACTTCCTAAAAAAAGAACTAGAAAACTATCGGAAGCAAAAAGAACTTCTTTTAGCTTTCTAGCTAATATAATGTGGCTGGTTGTTGTAAGAGTCTATGCCTCTAACGAACTAGCTTGTTTACGAATAATATCTTGGTATTCAGTCATTAATTCTTGAATGATTTCATGACAACTTTGTTCTTTTTTCACTAAACCGGCACTTTGACCAGACATGAATGAACCAGTGTCTTTATCTCCATCAATAACCGCTCTTTTCAATGCGCCTTTCCCCATTGCTTCTAAACGATCGAAATCTGGATTTTCATCACTCGTGATCTCTTTTTCTACTTTTAAGTATTGACGAGTCAATTTATTACGCAACACACGAACAGGATGTCCGGTAATTTGTCCTGTAATAACCGTGTCAATATCTTTTGCTTTGATAATAGCGTCTTTGAAATTTTGATGAACGGTACTTTCATTCGCCACAACAAAACGAGTTCCTAACTGTGCAGCTGAAGCTCCCAACATAAACACGGCTGCAACACCACGGCCGTCAGCAATACCTCCAGCAGCAATAACAGGAATGTTTACCGCATCTACAACCTGAGGCACTAAGTTCATCGTAGTTGTTTTCCCGATGTGTCCCCCAGCTTCCATTCCTTCACAAATAATGGCATCTGCGCCTTCATTTTCCATACGTCGCGCTAAAGCAACTGAAGCCACTACTGGAATAACTACTGTACCGACTGCTTTGAATTGAGCCATATACCGACCAGGAGAACCTGCTCCTGTAGTTACCACTTTTATGCCTTCTTCACAAACTACTTTGACAACATCTTCTACATATGGTGAAAGGAGTAATACGTTAATCCCGAAAGGTTTGTCGGTTAAAGCTTTTGTTTCATGAATCAATTCACGAACTGTTTCTCCTGTCGCATGTCCACACGCCAGAATCCCTAACCCTCCAGCATTTGATACAGCACTTACAAGACTAGGATTCGCTACCCAAGACATCGCACCTTGAATGATTGGGTATTTTATTCCAAGTTTTTTTATTAAATCTGTCTGCATACAGATATTTCCTTCTTTCTATATGTAGAATTATTTTTTCGCGATTTCAGCTTCTACAAAGTTTACGATATCTTGTACGGTGTTCAATCCTTCTTCTGATTCAATTTTAATATCAAATTCGTCTTCGATATCATTGATGATTTGGAATAAGTCTAAACTATCTGCTTCTAAATCTTCACGGAAGTTGGTAGTTAATTGTACTTCTTCCTCGTCTTTATCTAATTGGTCCATAATAATTTCTTGAATTTTTGAAAATGTCATTGTTGTTTCCTCCATTAATGTATAATATATTTTTTATAGTTGGATGAGCATGGATCCCCATGTCAATCCCCCTCCAAAACCTGTTAACACAATCTTTTCGTTGCTTCCCAAAACCAATTTCTTTTCAGCAACCAATTCATGTAAGAGCAGCGGGATACTTGCTGCTGATGTATTCCCATATTTGCTGATGTTGACAGCAAACAACTCTGGTGAAATTTTTAATTTTTTTGCGATAGCTTTTAAGATCCGCTCATTCGCTTGGTGAGCCACTATACATTCTACATCCTCGAAGGGAGTATTGGTGTCGCTTAACAGCTTTTGAATGCTTTGTGGAACGCTGCGTATAGCAAAATCAAAAATGCTTCTGCCTTCCATTTGTAATGAATACTGATGCTCAGCTTTTTGCGAACTCCATTTTTCAGAAAGAGACAAGGTTCCTGCAGTAAGCGCGTTTCCGCGGCTTCCATCAGCATGAATGTCTTCTCCTAAAACAAACGATTCGCCTGGAGTATGTTTTAATAACACACCGCCAGCTCCATCACCAAAAAGAACAGCAGTACTTCGATCATTCCAGTCGATAATCTTCGACATGACTTCTCCGCCCAGAACTAAACCGTAACGGTAACTGCCTGACTGCATCAACTTATCGGCTATCGATAAAGCATATACAAACCCTGAACAAGCAGCGTTGACGTCAAACGACATGATTGAATGAGCACCTATTTTATCTTGCACTAGGCTGGCTGTAGAAGGACTCAAGTAGTCAGGAGTCATTGTTGCAACAACAATGAAATCCACTTCTTCAGCTTGTACACCTGCATTTGATAAAATATGCTGAGCGGCTTTGGCACATAAATCTGACGTATTTTCAGTTTCGCTGATATGACGTTCTTTAATACCTGTGCGGCTTGTTATCCATTCATCAGAGGTCTCTAAAAATGTTTCTAACTGTTCATTGGAAATAATTCTTTCTGGTACGTAACTTCCTGTACCGACTATTTTAGTTCCCATTCCATTCAACTCTGTTCTCTATAAAGAATTTTTTGTGCGATCTAGGAATAGATGTAAGTTTCTCAAACCTTTTACTAAAATTTCTGCTTCTTCGTCGCTTAAATCACTAAGCGTTTCTTTGACCATGTCACGATGAAATTTATCGTGCAGGCGGTAGAGCAGACGTCCTTTTTTAGTCAGTCCAAGTTTTACCACTCGTCTATCTTCTTCGCTTCTAATACGTTCGACATACCCTTTTTTCACTAAATTGTTTATTGATACAGTTAGTGTACCTACAGTTACATAGGTTCTCTTAGCTACTTCTGTGGTGGTGTTTTCTCCGTACATTCCAATGGCTTCGATTGTGTGCATCTCTTTAATAGATAAATCATTAAATCTACTGCCTTTTAAAGCATTTTCTTCAATAATTAAGACTTCATTGAATATCTTAACTAAATAAGGATTTATCTCATTGACAATTTTATCCACATCTCTCCTCCCATCTGATGAATATCCAAAACAGAATTTAGTTTGAACATCAAATTGTTTGACAATCAAAATACTAATTCATTTTAGTTTGACTGTCAATAAAAATTCGCAACTTTTTTTGACAAGAACTCAAAACAAGCTATATATCAGCATTTTAAGAGAAACTATTTTGAAACCCAAAGTAACGTAGAACCTGAAAAATATCTCTTTTACTATTTTTTCTAAAAAAACAAAAAAAGCTGGATCTGATTTAAGATCCAACTTCTTAACGTGTATTTTTTTAGAGAACAGTTTGTTCAATATCTTTAAAATTAACAATAGTTCTATCTTCCATTAAATCTTTCATTTTTTCAGAAGATAAGTCCCAGGAGATATCTACAACAGCACTATTTTTCAATAGTTTTGTAATGACACCTGCCATTTTTTCATCGCGGAAAGTAAAAATAATTTTATCTCCCACATCTGGTTTAAAAGACAACTTAATCTCTTCAATCATCTCAACAGCTTCATTATAGGGTACTCCTAGAAGAGTTGCAATTCTCGAATTGCTTGCTCCTTTTCTAAGTTCCACTTCAACTAACGATTGAATCTCTTTGGTAATTTTATTACCCATTTAATCCCCTCATTTCTTCAACTCTACAAAGAATGTAACTTAAAAAAATAATCTTTTACTCTCAAACTCCTCTTTCATTATAACACAATTATAATTTTTCGCAAAATAACTAACGTTTCTTTAATTTTCCTTTATTTTTAGTCCAGAAAACAGAAAAACTACGACTAAAAAGTTTTACCTTTTCCATCATAGTTATAGAAGGGACAAAAAATTTATACACTGTACCTTTTTTAAGAGAAGTTTTTAATATACCATTGAGCAGCAGCAACCACTTCTTTTTGAGTCAAAGAATGTCCATGCTGTCCCCAGTCAATTTCCACTGTGGAACCAGCTTCTTCAAGAAGGTGTTTTAAGTCTTTGCTTTCTTGAGGAGCACAAATCGGATCATTTTCTCCAGCCCCAATAAAGACTGGGACTTGGTTTAAATTAGGCAGATCCATTCCTCTAAGTGGAACCATTGGGTGGTGAAGAATTGCACCTTTTAACACATCTTGGTAATGGAATAGTAAGCTTCCAGCGATATTTGCCCCATTTGAATAACCTATCGCTACGACATTGTCTCGATCAAAGCCATATTTTTTGGCGGCTTCATCAATAAAATCTGCTAGATTTTTCGTTTCTTCTTTTAAATTTTCAATATCGAAAACACCTTCAGCTAATCGTTTAAAATAACGTGGCATTCCATTCTCAACTATATTTCCACGTACACTCAATACTGATGCTTCTGCATCGACCATCTCTGCTAGCGGCAGTAAATCATTTTCCGTTCCACCCGTTCCATGCAACAATAGTAACGTTGGTTTTGTTGGATTAGTGCCTTCTTTAAATAAATGTTTCATCAACCTCAACCTCTCTGATTTAGTTTGGTTTAATTTCTCTTATTTCTATTGGAGTCAGCAATAGCTCCGCGCTCTCAGTAATAGAGAACGCTAAAGTAATTGGGGTCCTTCACTTCTGTCGGATAAAAATCTTTAATTGCCACTCCAGCTGTCACACCATAAAACGTATACGGATTTTCTTTTCCGTCTGTTCTGGCTACTAATTCTAACTGCAGGTCGGGAGGATCTTGGAAGTTAAATAATCTTCTCTAAAACAAGCAGATTTTTCAACGGGTATACCAAAAGAAAGCACTCATTATTCCTATAAGGGCAGTGATCTTTCTGGAACCACATAAAATGTGACACCAGTTTGGCCGTCTCCAATTGTTCCTTGACGAGCATTTCCAAAGGAACAAACGTCATGATCGTACCTGGTTGACCTTTTTCATTTTCAAAATATAAATGATAGATACCTGGATCATCAAAATCCACCTTTTTTAATGTGTCGAAACCCAAGTACAAAACCTTAAAAATCAACGTTTTATTGGGAATTCCCAAAGTTTGTTTCTCAGTTCCTGTTCCCCTAGCCGTTATACAGATTATTTATTTTTTGTACTTTGCTCTGCTGCAGTCAAGCCAACTTTTTTTACTAACGGGATCAGCGTTTCTATTTCTTCACTAGATAATACAGAAAACAATTCTGTAATCATTTTTTCATGAAGAGGGAAAGCTTCTTCCATGAAGGATTTACCTTTATCTGTTATGTGCGCGAAAATAACTCTGCGGTCGGTCGCACACGGTTTCCTTTCGATATGTCCTTTTTGCTCTAATTTATCAATGACATACGTCATACTGCTGCTGGAAAGCAGTATTTTTTTTCCAATGTTTTGGATCTTTTGTTCTCCTTTAGCATAAAGCAACTCTAAAACTGCAAATTCCGTGGGGTTTAACCCATACTTCACCATGTCTTGTTTCATCACATCTTGCAGGCTTTGAGACGCTCGCAACATCACTGTTAGCGCTTTTAAAGAATCTTCATTTTTCGCCATTAAAAAAACTCCTTCCATGTATACATCGCTTATTATATATATCAAAATAATTTATCTTCAATTCGAGATAAACATACCATAGATTTTTCTGCCCGTCAAACAAATCGCTGGGAAGCTTTTAGTCTACAAAAGAGTGATCCATGCCTTTTACATCTATAAATGATCAAAAAAAAGCTGTGATAGAAATATCGCAACCTTTAGTTCTAGTTCTATTTAAATGTCATTATCTTTCTGTACGCAAGAGCTTTAAAGCTCTTGACCAACTCAGTATACATAACATAAAACAGAACAGATTTTTTTGAATTCTTCTATAAATCAGAAGGCGTAATAATCCCCATAGGACTCTCAGTTTTTTTACCGTTTTCAGTAATCAGCAAAGCATCGATTTTCCGATCCTTTTTTAACAGTTCTGCAGCTACATCGATACTCATATCTTTTCGTACGAATAAATAATTGTTGCTTTTAGAGTCTTCTCTCAAGATTTCTTCTGTTGTAACTTGTTTTAAATCCACTACAGCGGACTTTAAATGATTGGCTAACCAGTACGTAATGCCATTTTCTGTCAACAAACCAATCAAATCTCCTTTTTGATAGACAGGAAAATGAGTGATCTGTTTATTTTTAATGGTTTCCAATACGGTAAGAAATAAGTCCTCAGCTTGGAAATGAACCACATCTCGTTTAAAAGCAGGATAAACTTTTGGCGGGCTTTTGATTACAGATTCAATCAATTCGATCCTATCTACAACTTTATCCGTAGGTACAGCTAAGTAACGGCTTGTCTCCAGTTTTTTATGCACTAACACATTTCTTAGATCGGCAAAAATTTGCAAATCATTCTTATATTCTTTGACTCCGCTATTGCGGTATTCATTTTCATCTAGCAAATGATAAAAAGGTTTTTTGTGTGCTTTTTCATTGCTCATAAAACTCAAATGATTGTGAATGCGGTTAAAACTAGCTAAAAATCGTTCTGCATTATCCACTTTCTCATCCTTTCTTTGATTTTCTTACGATCCAAAAGAACTTTAGAAAATATTCAACCAGTTCACTATCGTAGTCCATCCCAGGCTGTACAATATAATTGGAATCGGCTTTCCAAGAATAATAATCACAGCAAATTTTTTCCAAGACATTGTTGTTAATCCAGCTAAATAACACAACGCGTCATCAGGTGCTATAGGACCAAAAATACCGATAGCAAAAATGCGATCAAACATTTTACCATCATTTAACCATTTGGAATACTTGTTGAACACTCTCTTGCTTAGCATCTTTTCTACTAATGGCTGGCCATAACGTTTAGAAATCAAAAATGCTCCAAAAGAACCTATACAAATCCCAATATAATTGTACACGATTCCCCATACCGGACCAAATAAGATCACTCCAGCCACACATGTAACGGCTGCTGGAAGAATAGGCAACACGACTTGTAAAAACTGAATAAAAATAAATACCAATATAGCTTGTGCCCCGTAACTTTCAACATATTGAATCAAACTCTCTCTCGAGTCGAAAACGTCATTGCTGTAACCAAGATAAAGAAAAAAAACAGTCATCACCAATCCCGCCAGTGTCAGCAAATCAAACCAATTGAAGCGGAACTTTTTTACGTATTTCATATCTAAACCCCAATTTCTATATCCATTCTTAATTTCCCTACAATGATTGTACGATAATTATTTGATGTATGCACTCCTTCTTTCGTTGTATTTTTCCTTCTTCTGTCAAAAATACTTTGAGCAGATGAATGTTAGCCATTATTTTTTCTTGTTATACTGCAGGTATAAGTAAGAAATTTCGCTATGTATCCTCTTTTTATTTTTTTATAAACAGATGCCACTTAGCGAATTAGCTGAAAAACAAAAAGAAAGGAAGATCAAAATGACAAACAAAAGAAAACTAGCCTTTTTAGCTTTAATTAGTACAGGGATTTTAGGGGCTTGCGGAACGGACTCCTCAACGGATACCGGTTCAGAGGAACAGAGCAGTTCTGCTCAAGAAAGCTCAATGAGCAGCCCATCAGAAGACATGAGTTCAGAATCATCTGAATCAGAAACTACTGGCGACTCTTCTTCTAGTAGCTCAGAATCTGCTCAAGGAATTCATGAACAGGAATTTGATATCAGTTTAGATGATGCCATCCAAATTTATAACGAAACCCATCCTAATTCTTTTATTGAATCCATTGAATTTGATGATGACGATGGAAAATACGAATATGACTTTAATGGGTTTGATGAGTCTGCTGAATATGAATTGAGCATTGATGCTTCTACAGGAGAAGCCATCGATAGAGATACTGACAATAATGATGATGACAACAATGATGCTTTGAACTTAGACAACATCGTTTCTCCTCAAGAAGCTATGACAACTGCTATGGAAGAAGTCGGCTCTGGATATGTGGATAGTTGGCATTTAGATACCGAAAACGGCTCAACCGTTTATGAGATCAGTATTGAGAATACTCAAGATGATGACGATGTTATTATTAATGCTGAAACAGGAGCATTCATGCACAGAGATTAAACCATTTAACGACACACAAAAAAGCTGGTCTAGGCCAGCTTTTTCTGTACTTTTATTTAGTTGTTTGATTGATACATATACACAAAAATTTTTGTGTACAACATGAACGACAACAATAAAAAGAATCCCGTGATCAACATTAATCCATTAGCAATAGCATCACTGATCATTGGAAAAGCCACCATTATCGTCATGCACGTATAAAATACCGCTGTTGACACTTTTCCACACCACAAAGCACCGTCTAATTTTTTGTTTTTCTTGATCAAAACAATATTCCAAAAGAGCATGGACAGTTCTTTCACTAAAAATAAAATCACGATGATCCACATATACTGAAAACGAACCATTAAACAAAACAGAATCGCCGCTTGTGTTACTTTATCTGCTACCGGATCCAACAACTTTCCGATATCCGTAATTTGATTGAATTTTCGAGCAATAATGCCATCCACTAAATCTGTGATTCCAGAAAAAAGGATGATGAGGCCCGCAATTCTATAATCTTGGATACTGTCAGCATTTACATAAAATGAAACAAATACCGGTACCAGAATTAACCGAATAATAGAAAGTATATTGGGGATCGTGAAAATCTCTTTTCCCTTATGTGCCATTCTCTCTCCTCCACTAATCTTTTACTGTTTTATCCTTATGTAGGACACTTATCTTTTTTATCATACCATTTGATAAAGCTTTTTACATCACTTTTCATCTTGAAAAAATATCCTGTGACACAAAAAAAGAACCTGAAAGTAATCTCTCAGGATCCAGACTGTATCATTAAAATTATCTTTCATCGTATTCAAATGAATCGATTGAATAAGTAACATTTTCTAGATCACTCACACTAAAGAATGCTTCTTGACTGTCCATTGGAATTTTGAAATACGCTGGCATTGTAGTATCTGTTTCCAGAATCCCAAAATCATCTTCAGATAAAACAAATGGAGCGCTATCTAATATAACTTCCCCATCAACAGTACTCATGCTGACAGTTAAGTTAATATTTGTCATTGCCATATCTGTCCGGTTCACTATAATGAACACCGCTTTAACATTATCTTGGCCTTGCTCCCCTAAAAATAGACCTGTGAAATGAATAGCCACATCATTATCAATACCTAATTCTTCCGTTTGGGACATTCTGGTTTGGATTTCTTGGAGCAATGGATCACTTTCTAATGTATAGCCTTGATCGATCTCAGACTTTTGAGGAACTAACGGGAATTCTGAAGTGGCTACTTCTCCGCCAGTACTCTCAGACTCACTTGAACTTGCTTCTGAAGAAGCTGCTGAAGATGATGCTGAACTCTCTTCTACACTTGATTCAGAAGTTTCTGCACTCGATTCAACACTAGACTCTGAAGATTCGCTTACTTGTGACTCTTCCGTAGTACCTCCCATTAAATCGCAACCCGCTAACAAAGCAGCAACTCCCAGTAACGTTACCAATTTTTTCATATTCTTCTCCTCCTAAGTTTTTGCCCCTTTCCAGATAAGTGATTATCAATTAAGAAACATAAGGTGTTTTACTTCTACAATTCTATTATACCTTAGAAGAGATAGTGTTCAAAATGAAATACTCAATTTGGTTATTGTCATCCTAAAAAAACAGGTTTATACTAAAGAAAGTGGCCAATAACAATGGAAGATTACCCAAGTTCGGCTGAAGGGGACGGTCTCGAAAATCGTTAGGCGAATTTATTCGTGCAAGGGTTCAAATCCCTTATCTTCCATACAAAAAAGGCTGCTGGCCTATAATTTACAGACTTCTTCGGTCTGGTGTTAGCGTTTAGGCCTGCAGTCTTTTTTTATTTTGTACAGTTAGTATTGAACACTAGAACCTATCTTGGTTATTTTCTGAATCATCAAAATCATCGGATTCATCATATGGATCGATGTAGTCAGTAGAATAACTAGAATTCTCTTCATATTCCACTTCATCCATTTCCATCTCTGGGAAACCCACTAAATCACGGTAAAAAACTTGATTAGCTGTTTTTCTATAAGGTTCAACATAAAGCGACAGAATGAGGATCACTAAAATGAACGCCAGGACTACAAAAATCATTCCAAAGAAGAATCCCCAGAATTCATTTGGTGCATATGTGCTGGCATATTCGAATTGGTAGCTGATCGTATTGATACTGCCGAAAATAAACGCTAAAAATAGAATAACGGGTATTAAGTACCATAAAATAAATGAAAATTGCAGTTTAAAATAGTCCCATTTTCTACCTTCCATGATTTCTTTACTGCGTTGAATCGCACCCATGATATCCAAATTTGGATCGTCTTTGTAGACATTAAACGATTGACTGTAACTATAAGATTTAATGATTCCTGGTATGATCAGCAATAAACTCCACAAGATAATAAATAAATTAGTTACTACTGAGATCCCTAAAACTTTAAAAAATCGATTGGTTTTTAAGGACTGAAACATCGCTTCTACAGTTAATTTTTCCCCGTCAACCATATCTAGTAAAGACCAGTCATAACCGACTGCGAAGACAGCCGTAATAAAGCTGACTACTATAGTCACCAATGAAGAAAGAATCGTTTCTCTTGTACTTGCAGCTATCATATCCGAGGTAACCAGTGCTGGATCTTGTGAAAATGTTGATGTTAAGCTCTCAAAGCTGCCCGCTCCTACGAGACCCAATAACACCTCACTGATAATGGAAGTTAAAATAGTCATAATCACTAAGTTTAATATCGCTATTTTCCAATTTCCTGAAAGCCTTGCTTTGGCTTCTTTCTTTAGTTCTCTTGTTCTCATACATACTCCTCCACTCTTTCCCTACATTTTTCTGGTGGGCTACGCTCATTATACCAAATAAAGAGAATTCTTTAAGAATAATTCAAAAGAATTCTCTTTTATTTTTTATGAAGTATTGACAACAAATCCATGACTATAAGTTACTTTTTTTTCTTTGGTCTCAAGAAATAAATCAAAGACAGCAGCAACGAAAAATACACTCCGACATACCCTAAAGCAAAATAGGTGATGATTCTCAGCATTGATCTCACCAACTTTCTTTTAAAGCAACGTCCTCTCGTTTAACAGACTCAACAGCTCGTATGATGTCTACTATCTTCTCTTCTCATCATCTGGACCTTCTCCTTGTATATTAGGACTGTTCGAATCTAAAGGTTCTATACCTTGCGGTGGAATTTTAGGGTCAATTCCAAATCCTGGTATAGTCGGATCAGTTGGCTCATCTGTTAAAGGTTGATTGTTCAATTCTTGATTAACTTGGGTAACCTCATGATCTTCAACGTACTGAGTTTCTTCGTCTGCATTTCTATTTCTCTCCTTAGACGTGTAAGTGAATTTATCTTGTACATCTGTTGTCCCGCTATCTGAAGTACGTATATCATTGGAATTTCTTGAACTGAAATCAGCATCGACTCCTGTTCCAGGTAAAATCGGGTTGATTCCACCCGGGGTTTCGTTAAAATCTCCTGTCTCTCCACCAGTCATACTAGTATTTTCAGAGGATTGAGCAGTCTCGCTTTCTCTTCCCATAGTAAAGCTCGTGCTTTCTTCAACCAATATGACATAGCCATTGTTTTTGACCACTTCATTGTATTGATTTCTCAAATGCTCCTCTAATTCATATTTTCCTAAAGGATTTTCTGCATCACTATCACTAAAACTTTCTTTTATTTTATCTAGCATTCCTTTATCTTCTTCTTTAGCTACTGTATCTATTTTAGCATCAGTGATATCTTTTAGTTGTTCTTCATTTTCTTTTTTAGTCATGACCGTGATGTCTTTTTCTTTGTACCCCAATTCTACCAAGTCATTTATTTTTTCTACTGTTTCTTCTGCTGATAAAAAACTATCAATTACTTTATAGCTCATATTTTTTCCTCCTCTTATTCCTATCTTCTAGGAATTGCATCTCTTTCAAGATAATCGTATCAAATCAGTAACCCCTTTCCAACTATTTAGCCTAGGGAAGTATCCATTTTGCGCTTTCCTACGAAGATGTTTGATCGCTTTAGCTTTATTTTCAGTAATGGTAAAAAAGGATATAACTTTTTTTACATATTTATGAGTTTTCTGTTGACTTTTTATTCATTTGGGCCTATAATAAATCTTGTCGCTGGTTAAACAACGACAAACAAAATGTCTCAGTAGCTCAGCAGGATAGAGCATTCGCCTTCTAAGCGAACGGTCGGGAGTTCGAATCTCTCCTGAGACGCTAAAAATATCTAATGTATAAATGTATTTATATCGTTAGTACAAAACTAAGACACTCTCTTCGGAGAGTGTTTTTTTATTTTGTCTTTATTTCTGGTCAACAGACAAAAGCATTCTTTCCGATAAAGAATGCTTTTAATCGAATCATTATTATAGAAGAAAATAGTTATCCCACGACTTGATTTCCCCCGTTATTATCAGCAGCCACCATTTTTTTAGAGGCTCTTTGAATCAGTTCGCTAATAGTTTCAATGGGATTATATGTAGAGATACCTGCACTGACACTCACATTTCTCGGCACATCAAACAATGTTTCAAAAACAGCTTGACGGATCGTCTCTGCGGTGTCATGAGTTTCTTTTTTAGTGGTGTTTTCCAGCAATATGAGAAAGACGGATTCTCGGTATCTTCCAGCAATATGTTTGTCTTGTATAACTGTCTGAATGATTTTACCTGCTGTCTTCAGCACTTCTTCACTCAACATAATACCGAAATCCTCTTCAAATCTGGCATAATGATCTATTTTTAAGAAAACAATCGACAGCGGTTCATTTTTCGCTTTGGCTTTGCTGGCGCATTTGGCCAACTCAACTGTGATAGCTGATCGTGAATACAAAGACGTTAATGAATCGGTTTTTAAACGATCGGATAGATGTTTATTTTTCGATTCTAATTGTTCTCTGTCTACTTCTTCTTCAGTCACATCAAATACAATTCCAGAGAGGAAAAGGGGCTCGCCTTTTTCATTTCGTTCCGTCACTTTCCCACGGTCTTGATATACTTTCCATGAACCATCTTTAGCTTGGATACGATACTTCACTTCCCACACAGGAATTTTCCCCGCAAGATGGTCTCTCATCTTTTGCATGACTTCTTCTTTGTCTTCTGGATGCAGTTTGTCTGTAAAAAACTGAAAGGTCACTTTCTCCGGTAAATCTTCTTTTCCATACCCAATCGCTTCTGCTTTCAATGGATTGAACGTCACTTCATTCACTGTAAAATCCCAGAACCATTGTCCCAAGTTTCCTGTCCAGCCAAATTCTAAACGCTCTGATTTTTGAAATGTCTGCAACAATTCTTTATTTAATCGCGTTAAAGACACTATTTTGGTTACCAATTCTTCTTTTGAATACTCTTCGTATTCTTGCATTTTATCAACTCCTTTTGTAGAACTTGAGCGGAAACTTAAAAACCCTTTATTTAAGTAAGTTTACTATACTTTAGCTTCCCCTTCAATAAGTCTTCAAAAAACTTCTTTCTTTCTATAAATAGCGTCTCTGCTTTCACTTCTTTCTACTCTTTTGATATACTGGTTGAAATGAGTATTTATTAACTAAAGGAGTGTATATACATGGGATTACTTGGCGGAATGATGGGAAATGCAAGCAATATCAGCGCAGAAGAGGCACGTAAAAAGTTAGGCAGTGTTGTTTTAGACTCAGAAGAAATCGATTTAGCTTTCAAATTAGTGCGGGATACGATTGTTTTCACGAATAAACGATTGATTGTTATAGATAAGCAAGGAATGACAGGGAAAAAAACGACTTTCCAATCATTACCTTATAAATCGATCAGCCGGTTCACCGTTGAAACTTCAGGGCATTTCGATTTAGATGCCGAATTAAAAATCTATATTTCAAGTGGTGCAGAACCAGCTGTAAACTTGCAATTTACAAAAGATAAACATATTGAAGCCATTCAACAAGCCTTAGCTTTAGCTGTTTTAGGCGCTTAATTGTTCACAATAAAAAGGCACAACTGATCGCTGTAAACGATCAATTGTGCCTTTTTGATTAAACAAAAGCTTAATACAATTTCAAGTATTGTTCTCTTTCCCATTGTGAAACTTGGATACGGAAAGCATCCCATTCTACTTTTTTCGCTTCTACAAAGTTATTGTAGATATGTTCTCCTAAGCCATCTTTGATGATTTCATCTTTTGACAATGCTTTAACAGCGTCCAATAAAGTTGAAGGCAAGTCATAGATTCCATTAGCTTGGCGGTCTTCTTCATCCATTGCATAAATATTGCGGTCGATAGGTGCCGGCAATTCTAAGTTATTTTTAATCCCGTCAAGTCCAGCTTTCAGCAAAGCAGCCATCGCTAAGTAGGGGTTTGCGCTCGGATCTACACTGCGTACTTCAATACGTGTAGACATGCCGCGTGATCCTGGTATACGGATCAATGGTGAACGATTACGACCACTCCATGCAATATACACTGGAGCTTCATAACCGGGAACTAGACGTTTGTACGAGTTGACTGTTGGGTTGCAGATCGCTGTAAACGCATGTGCGTGAGCTAAAGTCCCCGCAATAAATCCACGAGCTGTATCGCTTAACTCCATATCTCCTTTGCTATCATAAAATGCATTGCCTTCTTTAGTAAAGAGAGATAAATTAAAGTGCATACCTGATCCATTGACACCAAATAAAGGTTTCGGCATAAATGTTGCGTGCAAACCATGTTGACGCGCAACTGTTTTGACCACTAATTTAAAGGTTTGAATATTGTCGCACGCTTCTACTGCGTTGGCGTATTTCCAATCAATCTCATGTTGTCCAGGAGCTACTTCATGATGACTAGCTTCAATTTCAAAACCTAGTTCTTCTAATTGCAATACGATATCGCGACGGCAGTTTTCTCCTAGATCAACAGGAGCTAAGTCAAAGTAACCACCATGATCATTCAATTCCAAAGTTGGTTCATTTTTATCATCTAATTTGAACAAGAAGAACTCCGGTTCCGGTCCTAAGTTAAATTCAGTAAACCCTAGTTCTTCCATTTCCATCAACACACGTTTTAAATTCGCACGCGGGTCCCCTAAAAATGGAGTGCCGTCCGGATTATAAATATCACAAATCAAACGTGCCACTTTTCCTTTGCCTTTCCCGACCTCCCAAGGGAAAATCAGCCAAGTATCCGTATCTGGGTGTAAGTACATATCACTTTCTTCGATCCGCACAAAACCTTCGATAGAAGAACCATCAAACATCATTTTATTGTCTAACACTTTCTCCAATTGACTAATGGGCACTTCAACGTTCTTTATGGTTCCTAAAATATCGGTAAACATTAATCGGAGGAATCGTACATCCTCATCTTTTGCAGCTTGTTCAATAAATTCTTGGGTAAATTTTGCCATTACTGTTTCTCTCCTTTATAAATCAGACTTTTTTATGTAAAGCTATTAATGTTTAAAACGTTGTTGATTCAGTTTATTTTTATCTTTGGGAGACATTCCACTAATAGATAAAAACTCAGAATACAAAATTCTTCTAACATCATCATCTGTTAAATTCTTTTCATATGATTTGGTTTTTTCATTATTTTCGAGCTCTTTCAATTCATAAATCCTTTTAATACCTGCCATGTTGATTCCATCAGCTAAATAATCTTTAATCTCAAGGAGCACATCAATATCATTCAGAGAATACATTCTTCGATTGCCTTCATTCCGTTCAGGATAAATCAACTCTTGTTCTTCATAATAACGAATCTGTCGTGCCGTTAAATCCGTCAGTTTCATAACTGTACCAATTGGAAATACAGACATAGATCTTCGCAATTCTTTTTCTCTCATTTTTGTCCTCCTCTCAATTACTTTTACAGATTACCAGTTCATATCGTGCATGTCAATCTATTTTTTACAAAATGTTAGGTTTTCTAACATAGATTTACGAACTTAAACATTTTAAAAGGGTTCTTCATTCCGAATATCAAAACAAATTTTCAGGTATACCACTTTTTATAAAGGAGTGAAAACAGATCCACTTTCTCGCTGCAATAAAGACTACTATTCGCCTGACTGGTTCTATGAGACTGAAAAGTTATGTTCAATATAAAGCCTCATAAAAAAATTACTACCTTTAACTGTTGAAACTGCTCTCTTGACTCATACAATTAATCATCATCAGACTTTGAGAATCTATTTTGACCGGCTTAAGTTTAAATCAGACAAAAAAAGACCGAGACACTTTCGCGGTCCCAGTCTTTTAGATTCTGCAATATTTGACGTTAGTAAATAAAAATAGTTTCCTTTTTAAGGCTAAACCTTTTAGAAACTCATCCTTAGAAATATCCTCCGGTCTATAAGGTTTTCCATAAGCAGTTCCATAGGTCGGAGGAAATTTCTTTACCAACGCCAGAAGATAAAAAATCATCTTTTATACATCGTAATTTATTTTTTAAAGTATTTTTGTTGTTCCCATGGAGATACTTGTTCATTGTATTCTACCCATTCTTGTGTGCGAATGGTAATGAAGTTGTTATACATATGATCGCCCATAGCTTCTTTCATGAGGTCATCTTTTCTCAAGTAATTGACCGCTTCATATAATGTCGCTGGCAAACGCTCAATGTCTTGTTCCCCCAGTTCTGAAGATGTCATTTGATAAATGTTCTTTTCAACCGGATCTGCTACAACTTTACTTTCTTGAATCCCGCTTAATCCAGCTTTTAACAATACCGCTAAAGCAAGATACGGATTTGCGCTTGGATCTACACTGCGTAATTCAACACGAGTAGACATCCCTCTAGAAGTTGGCACGCGCACTAGCGGCGAACGGTTGCTGGCACTCCATGCAATATGCACAGGTGCTTCAAACCCTGGTGTTAAACGTTTGTATGAATTGACTGTTGGGTTGCAAATCGCTGTATAAGATTTAGCGTGTTTCAACAGACCGGCTATGAATTCGTGAGCTGTTTTGCTTAATCCCATAACATCTTCTTCGTCATAAAAAGCATTTCCTTCTTCATTGAATAAAGACATGTTGAAATGCATACCTGATCCATGAACCCCATTGATCGGTTTCGGCATAAACGAAGCATGCAATCCATGTTTGCGGGCAATTGTTTTTACCACTAGTTTAAAAGTTTGAATGTTGTCACAAGCTTCTACGGCATCTGCATATTTCCAATCGATCTCATGTTGCCCAGGAGCAGCTTCATGGTGGCTGGCTTCAATTTCAAAGCCTAATTCCTCTAGTTGCAACACAATATCCCGACGACAGTTTTCACCTAAATCAGTAGGCGCTAAATCAAAATACCCACCATGGTCGTTTAATCGCTGCGACGGTTCTCCGTTTTCGTCTAATTTAAACAAGAAAAACTCCGGCTCTGGCCCTAAATTAAATTCTGTAAAGCCCTCACTTTCCATTTCTTCTAAGACTCGTTTTAAATTTGAACGAGGATCTCCGGCAAATGGGGTCCCATCTGGATTGTATACATCACAAATCAACCGTGCGATTTTTCCGTATTCTGTATCCCACGGGAAAATGAGCCAAGTCGATAAATCTGGTCGTAATTGCATGTCACTCTCTTCAACTGCTACGAAGCCATCGATTGAGGAACCATCAAACATCATTTTATTGTCTAGTACCTTATCGAGTTGACTGATGGGAACTTCTACATTTTTTATGACCCCATCTATATCCGTAAACATCAAACGTAAGAATCGTACATTTTCTGACTGTGCAATTTCCTTGATTTCTTGCTTTGTATGATTTTTCATTGTTTTGTAACTAAACTCCTCTTAATTTTTTTAGTCCTTAAATTGTGTCTCCCACAATTTCTCCTTACTAAACGTAACACAAAATCACTGGACTTGTCATGGAATAACCCCTAAGGAACACAGCAAAAAGCCTGACCATAAACTATCTGCTATGATCAGGCTCACTAAATTAAGGGGTTTTTGTTTCAAAATACAACTCTGATACGGCAGCTGTTACAGCTAGTTTGACATGTTCATATGTCAAACCACCTTGGACATACAACGTATAAGGTGCGCGGATCGGACCATCAGCTGTCAGTTCAATACTTGACCCTTGAACGAATGTTCCAGCTGCCATAATCACATCATCTTCATATCCCGGCATATAGGCTCCAATTGGGGTTACATGTGCATTGATTGGAGAATATTTTTGGATCGTTTGCGCAAATTGAACCATCTTCTTTTCATCATTCAATGAAATCATTTGGATCAAGTCGGTGCGTTTTTCATCCCATCTTGGTATAGAAGAGACTCCGCAAGTTTCCAATAAAGCAGCTGTATAAACAGCACCTTTTAAAGCTTCTCCCACAATGTGAGGAGCCATAAAGAAACCTTGATACATTTCCGGTAAGCTGTACAGAGAAGCCCCAGCTTCACGACCGATACCTGGAGAAGTCAAACGGTAACCACATGCTTCTACTAGATCCAAGCGACCAACGATGTACCCGCCGATTTTAGCTAACCCTCCACCCGGGTTTTTGATCAATGAACCTGCCATCAAATCAGCGCCAACTTCTATCGGCTCTCTTTCTTCCACAAATTCTCCATAACAATTATCCACAAAAATAATGACTTCAGGATTGACGCTTCTGACAAATTGGATCATTTCTTCAATTTTCTCAATCGTAAAGGAAGGACGGCTAGCATAGCCGCGAGACCGTTGAATCGCTACAACTTTCGTTTTAGCCGTCATTTTTTCTTTGACCATTTCAAAGTCTACACTGCCGTCTTCTAACAGAGCTACTGAATCATACCCCATTTGATATTCTTTAAAAGAGCCGACTGCATTTCCGGTCACTCCGACAACTTCCAATAACGTATCATACGGCTGCCCTGTGATGTACAACAAATCATCTCCAGGACGCATGATTCCAAATAACGCTGTAGTAATCGCATGGGTTCCTGAAATCAATTGCGGACGGACTAGCCCTGCTTCAGCTTTAAACACGTCTGCGTACACTTCTTCTAATGTATCGCGGCCAAAATCATCGTATCCATAACCGGTAGAAGGGTTAAAATGCTGATCAGAGACATGTTTTTCTCGAAAACTGTCCAGCACTTTCTTTTGATTGATCAAGGCGTTTTCGTGAATTTGATCCACCATCGGCTGGATTTTCTTCTCTACCTCAGTAATTCGTTGTTGCAATTCTGATGTATATTGTTTATTCCAACTCATTCTTTCTCCGATTCTCCAATCCATCTAGACGTCGCTTTAGCATAACCTTTTACGACATAAACATTTTTTTCTTCATCGTATACTTGTGTCGCTATTTGTGTTTCTTGTTTCAACTGAATCAATAAATCTCCTTCAGCTACAGGTACTTCTATCCGATACGGTTCCATGATTTCTTCTACTTTGTCCATTAATTGAGTCAACAGCAATTCGATATCTTGATCATTTTTAGCAGACATCACAATGTTCGGGAAATAATCTGGATAAAACGGTCCTTCAATCAAATCACTTTTATTATAGATCGTTAAAAGCGGAAGGTGGTCCATTTTTAAATCCATCAATAAATTCATTACGGTACGTTCATGTTCCAACATGTTTTCTGCTGACGCATCCACGACATGCAGCAATAAATCGACACCTCTTGTTTCTTCAAGAGTAGATTGAAAAGCTTCAATCAATTGTGTTGGCAAGTCTTGAATAAATCCTACTGTATCGGTTATCGTGACATTTAGTCCGCTTGGCAATTTCAACTGCCGTGTCAGCGGGTCCAGCGTAGCAAACAATTTATTCTCTTCATACGTTTCAGCATGGGTCAACTTATTGAGTAATGTTGACTTGCCGGCATTGGTGTACCCCATTAATCCAATCTGAAAAATATTGCTTTCTTTTCGCTGTTTACGTGTCAGTTCACGGTGTTTTTCTGTTTTGAACAATTCTTTGCGAATATCGTTTATTTGATCGCGAATGTGGCGACGATCCGTTTCCAACTTAGTTTCACCAGGTCCTCTGGTTCCGATTCCACCGCCAAGCCTCGATAAGTTTACCCCTTGACCAGCCAGTCTTGGCAATAGATATTGCAATTGAGCCAATTCAACTTGCAGCTTTCCTTCTTTGCTTTTGGCGTGCATCGCAAAGATATCCAAGATCAATTGCACCCGGTCGATTACTTTTACTTCGACCACATCTTGAATATTTCTCGTTTGTCCTGGAGTCAGTTCATGGTTAAAAACGACCGTATCGGCTTCCAGCTCTTCTACTAATAGTCCTAATTCTTCTATTTTCCCTTTGCCCAAATAAGTTCGTGAATCTGCTCGCGCTCTTTTTTGAGTCAAATGACCGACCACTATCCCTTGAGCCGTTTCTGTCAATTGTTCCAATTCTTTTAGGGAATAATCAAATCCAAAATCTGTTTCTGTCGTTTGGACTCCTACTAGTATGACTCGTTCTGCTTTAGCTTGTGTCTCCATAAAATCACCCCTTCATCATTTCATCCGGCATTTAAATCACTAGTTAAAAAACGCCTCAACTTCTGCCAACACTTGTTTCTCATCTGTTGGATGCTCTACCAGATTCCACCAACTGACATTATCCATGCGATTCCTGAACCAAGTCAGTTGTCTTTTAGCATATCGTCTAGAATTTTGTTTGATTTGTTCAATGACCTCTGATTTAGTTTCTTCTCCTTTAAAGTAAGAGAACCATTCTTTATAGCCAATTCCTTTGGCCGCTTGCGTATCTTCCAGACCTTGTTCGACTAACTGATACGCTTCTTTTTCTAGACCAGCAGCAAGCATTTGATCCACGCGTAAATTGATTCGGTCATACAATACAGAACGTGCCGTGTCTAATCCGATTATTTCAGCATCGTAAATCGATTCTTTTTGCTGACGTTCATTTTGGTAAGAAGAAAATGGTTCTCCGGTGACGTGAAATACTTCCAATGCTCTGATCACTCTTCTGCGATTATTGTGGTGTATTTTCTGAGCTGCCTCTGGATCGATCTTTTTCAACTCTTCCCACAAAAAAAGATTTCCTTTTTCCTCTGCTATAGCTTCTTTTTCATTTCTGAATACTGGATCTGTCTGACCTTCTCCACCATAACTGACATCATACAGCAGCGATTCAATGTACAAACCCGTCCCGCCTACAATAATCGGGATTTTCCCTTTGGCAGTGATTTGTTTAATCAACTCTTTGGCTCTTTTTTGAAACACTGTCACCGTGTAATTGCCCCATGGTTCTATTTCATCAATTAAATAATGGGGAATCCCCTCCATTTCTTCAGAGGTTACTTTAGCTGTTCCGATATCCAAACCTTTATAGATTTGCATAGAATCCCCGCTGATGATTTCACCATTCATTTTTTTGGCTATTTCGATACTCAAACTCGTTTTCCCAACTGCTGTCGGTCCAACAATAACAAGTATTTTGGTTTTCATGAGTAATACAACACTCCTTTTGCTACCAATACTCCCTTTACTCAAGAAAACAACTAAAAAGTCAGTGAAGATAACGCCTTTACTTTTAGAATCCTTGATGCTGGATCAGAATATGGTTCCTTCTATTATCTTGGTAATTATACCATATATTACGCTATTCCTCTCCTATCAAACCTAATTCAGTCTTTCTATCTTTACAAAAAATCTGTTCGTATAACACAAACACGACCTCAGTAGCAGAATTCTTCAAAAGGTTCACTCAGGAGGCGCTTAGATTGATTCTAAAATGTAGGCTTCTTAGTTGGATTGAATAAGCTGCGTTGGCAGACATGCGCAAAAAAGCAGCTCATACTAACATAAAAACTACCCGGACTGTTTGGAAAAAGCCCAAACTATTCGGATAGTTTTATGTACGATGAGCTGGATGCTCTGCTCAGCGCTCTTTTTTTAGACGAGTTGTGTATGAGCAAAACGCCATGTTTTACTCTATTATCTAGCTTTCCGTTTGATTTTGCCTGTCCATTTTTTGTAGCCGCCTTTTAATGTGTAAAGGTCTGTGTATCCGGCTTTACGTAATTTTAAGGCTGCACGTCTGCTGATAGTTTGATTTTCATCGTAAAGGTAGATGGGTTGATCCTTACGAAAATCAGTGATGCGTTGTTTTAACATAGAGTATGGAACATTGCGTGCTCCAAGAATATGTCCTGCATCAAAATCGTCTTTTTCACGAACATCAACTAATTGCACTTTTCTTAATCTCTTGGTAAAATCTTCTTGCGGTAATTCCACGGCTGCATTTTTACGTCTAAAGTATTGTGCCAGTTCGTAAATACCCCAAATGATAATAACGCCCCATAATATATAATTGATAATTGTCGTTGTTTCCAAAATCTAGTGAACCCCTTTCTGTACATCCTTGTTCAAGTACTAATTTTACACAAGAATGCGCTAATTTACTAGAGGTTTTTTCTTGCTGTAAAGAGAATCCATGGATTAAAGGGAAATTAATTCATGGATTGTTTGATTTTCGATATCGATTAGCAGTTCGAAGTTCCAACCGTACAAGCAATACTGTCCATTTGCAGAAATTAAAATCGGTGCTTCTTCTGGCACTTCTACTATAGGTTCAATTTGGCCTTCTTCAAAATTCAATTCAGCAAAGATAAATTGACCTGGCTCCTCCTCAATGGAGACAGCCTTCTCTGCAAAAATACCATAAATAGAAGTGCCTCTTTCTGCTTGTGTTAAATAAGGGAATAAAATGCGATTATTCATAGTAACTTTCGGAGCCACCATAAAGCCTGCATCTACTAAAAATGGGTATTGATAAGTCAACATGATTTCTTGCTCGTTGAAATCTGATGGAGTGAACTTGATAAACGTATCTTCATGTAAAAAGAAATCAGATGCATAGGAATCCAACAACAAAACCTCGCCGTTTCGGATATCTCCCATGTATAACTTTCCGGTTTCCAAGGTAAAATCATCTTCATTATCGATAAATAAGTACAAGTTTTCAGAGTACCATTGCGGATTCAAAGAAGCTGACTCGACAGCGGTGTATTCATTGGTCTCAATGTTCCAATTGTAGACTGACGTATTATTGTCTCCTTCATAATAAGATACAAAAGCGACAGCTGGATTCTGTGCATTGACATTTATGTCTACAAAACCGTTGGAATTGATCGGCAATTCTTGGATTTGTTCCCCTGCGTAACTTAATACAATCAATGTCGACGCAGCATTTTTTACTTGCTGCACAATAATTTTTTCTTCACTAGCAATGACGTTCGAGGCTAAGATGAAAGAATCAGTTTCATACAGCAAGCTGAAAGAACCGGTAAAAATATTAAATGAGTAAAGCGAATCCCCATCTATATCTCCCGATTGAACAATAATTTCTTCTTCCGATTTCCAACCGATTATTTTACGGAATTCTTCTCTCGGTAAAGGAATCTGCTCGAAGACAACTTCCTCTTCTGTTTCATCACCTGTACTTGGTGTTGCATCCTTAAATTGACAAGCACTTAAAAATAAGGCGACAACTAGAAGTAAAACGACTATTTTACCAGTGGATAAACGTATCATACTCATCACCCTATTTTGGAATTTCAACTTCATTTCAATTCTGTCACTTTTTTTACGTTCTGATAACAATCTAAACTTATTATAACATAGACTACTACTGACCTCCTGCATAATGCCTGTAACCCAGCATAGTCTTACAAATGAAAAAGCACCACGGCCTTTTGCCTTGGTGCTTTTGCTGTCATTATTCTATTATTCCGCTACAGAAGCTTTTACCAGTGAACTAGCTCCGATAACACCTGCATCATTTCCTAAAATCGCTAAACGAATCTTTGTGGATCGACGAATAGTTGGAAATGTATATTTTTCAAAATAAGGTTGAATGGTTTCCGTTAAAATCTCTCCAGCTTTTGAAACGCCTCCGCCAAGAACGATCGTAGACGGATTTAAAATATTCGCCAAGTGAGAAGAAGCTAACCCTAAGTAGTAAGCTACTTTATCTACGACCATCAAAGCTAGCGGATCTTTTTCTTTCGCCAAATCAAAGACATCTTTTGCAGTGATCAATTGTCCGTCATCAATGATGTATTTTAGTCTGGAATCACCCGCAAAGCTATCTGAAAAGTCTCTCGCCAAATGAACGACACCTGTAGCGCTGGCAACAGTCTCTAAGCAGCCCGTTTTTCCACACGTGCAGGCATACCCGTTCGGGTCTACTGTAATATGGCCAACTTCACCTGCTGCTCCAATTGCTCCGTGAACCAATTTTTTCCCTACAATGATTCCGCCTCCGACGCCTGTACCAAGAGTCAGAAACACAACGTTTGGATCGCTTTCTCCTGCGCCTCTCCAAGCTTCGCCTAAAGCAGCTACATTTGCATCATTGTCTATAAAGAATGGAATTTGTGTTCCCGCTTCAATTTGCTCTCTGACAGGCTGTACTGTTTTCCAATTTAAATTATAGGCACCGATAACGGTTCCATTTACAGCATCAATTGTCCCCGGCGAACCCATTCCGATCCCTATAAAATCTTCTGGAGTCATGCCATACATGTGCAAGTGTTTATTGATGGCTTCAATAATAGAAGGAACGATTTTTGTACCTTCTTCAGAAATATCCGTCTCAATACTCCATTTTTGTTTGATTTCTCCTTCTTCTGTTAAAATAGCAAATTTAACCGTAGTACCGCCCAAGTCGATTCCAATAATTTTTTTTGACATATGTATTCCTCCATGTTGACTAGTTATTTTTTTGATCCATGTGTTCTTGTTCCCATTGGTGCTCTTTTTTTAAGATAACCATAGCCGAGACAAATACGTCTCGTTCAATTAAATGAGTTTGATAAATTTTCCTTAATTCGTCCATCATCAATTCAAGATCCCAGAGTCTTTCACCGACGTGGACAAAAATACCGTAGCGTTTCAGCAATTGCTGCACATCGTAAACACTTTTTAAGGAATGTTCCATCTCTAAAACACTCCTAAAGTGCGTACATAACCGATGATCAACAGCACTGCCAAAAGACCGGCAAAACTCGCACCATATAGCAAACGTTTCTTTTTCCATCTGGGTAATGGATTTTGTACACTAATAGCCGTTGACAATAAAAATCCTCCTGCAAGACCGCCTAAATGTCCTGCTAAATCTACAGAGGAATTGAAAAATCCGAAAACCAAATTAATGACAATCAAAGTTCCAAAATTCCGAGACATTTGTTGGATCGCCGGATTATTGGTGTATGTTCTGCCTAAAAATATCGTAGCTCCGAATAAACCGAACAAACTCGTACTGGCTCCTGCTGATACAGATAAGGCATTAAATGCAAAACTAGCTGCATTCCCTGCTATTCCGCTTAAAAGATAAATCATGGCGAAACGCCAGTGTCCCAATGTGTCCTCTAATTGGATACCCAGAAAATACAAAATAACCGAGTTCATCAGCAAGTGTACCCAACCAATATGCAGGAATATAGGAGTGACTAATCGCCACCATTGACCTGCCACCAGTAATGGATTAAACTTCGCCCCATATTGAACTAAAGTCAAGGTGTTGGTGCTTCCTCCGTCAAAAGTCATTAAGATAAATAACAGAATCTGAAGACCTAAAAAAGTATACGTGACGATTGGTTGCCTCAAATAGCGTTTTATTTTCATTTGAGTTTGGTAATTCATCTATTAAACTCCATTCTCACTTATATTTTTTACTCATTCGTCTTTTCAATTCTATATTATAGCACAAAGTAATCTTCACAAAATGCAAAATAATATTTTATTTTCCTGTTTGGAAATCTGCAGTTGAAATAACCTTATCTTCCATGACTAAAGCGTCCATCGGTATATCAAAGGGTTCAGGATCCCACAAATCAATTTGCTGTTCCTTTAATACCAACGCTATTTTAGTCCCTAAAAAATCTGCTAAAAACCGATCGTAATAACCCCCACCAAATCCTATCCGATAACCCTCTTTTGAAAATCCCAGTCCCGGAACAACCACTAAATCAATGGCATTTTTAGCAATAGGCTGTAATGCAGGATCCGGTTCAAGCAATCCAAATGAAGAAATTTTCATCGGTGTATGTTCATTATATAAGACAAAATCCATGATCCGTTCTTTTTTTGCTCTCGGCATCACGATCTTTTTATTTGTTTTCCATGCTTCTTCCACTATAGGCAAAGTATTCAATTCGAACTCTTGAGCCATGGTCAAGGCAATGGTTGAAGCTTGCTGCCAATAGCGCGAACGAAAAAGATTGGCATAAATTTTTTCTTCTGCTACTTTTTTTTCAATTCCGCTTAGTTTTTTTAACGTCCGGATTTTGTCTTTCCGAATCTCTTTTTTATTCACTGTTTCCACTTTCCCTTCTTAAAGTTGTGATAGAGGTCATTTACATACCCGTAAATTTAATTCCTTACTTCACACTCTTCTTCAGTATAGCAAAAAAGGAACCGGTATAAATCCCCCAGTACCTTTTTTCTTTGTGATTTTTTGATTGTATTCCACTAATCGGCTCATAAGACAATACGACCCTGCGGCTGTTTGAATAAATCAACCAGTCACAGGGACGTATTTATACGGCAAGCCATACGTATTCCACAGCATTTAACTAAATTATTTAGTTTCACGGTGTAGAGTTACGCGACGTTCGCGTGGGCAGTATTTTTTAAATTCAACACGGTCCGGATTGTTACGTTTGTTTTTCTTTGAGATGTAGTTACGTTCTTTACATTCAGTACATTCCATTGTGATGTTTACGCGCATGATTTTCCCTCCAAGCATTAAACAATATTTGAAGATAGTTATTTATCCAATCTTCCGACTTGATTATGATACCATTTTTTTATAGTAGATTCCAGTATTTTTTTATTCTTTGTAAAGTTTTTTTACTTTACATAAAGAGGAGAATCTAATTTAACGACAAATGTTTCGTAAGCATCCAATTGAAGTTGATTTAAATCATATCGTTTAACCGCACTATTACTGATGATGGGTTCCAATTCAGTTGTTTCCTCAGTAAACTGAAATTTGTTGACTTGCTCACTAAAATTCGCCACGACCAGCCATGTCTCTCCTTGGAAAGTTCTTGTATAAGCAAATAAAGATTCATCTTCTTCTGCCAACAATTGATAATCACCGTAAACCATAAGAGGATTTTCTTTTCTCAATTGAATCAATTTTTGGTAAGTATAAAAAATAGACTTTGGGTCAGCTAAAGCTTGTTTCACGTTGATCGACGGATAATTTGGATTTACCGGCAACCAAGGTTGTCCTGTCGTAAAACCTGCCTCTTTTGAATCTTCCCATTGAATTGGAGTGCGTGCATTATCTCTTCCTTTAGCATTGATAGAAGCCAAAACAGCTTCTTTGCTGTACCCTTCTGCCAAACGTTCATGATACATATTCTTTGTTTCTACATCATCTGCTTGGGAAATATCGGTCAGGGTAATATTTGTCATACCGATTTCTTCTCCTTGATAAATATAAGGAGTTCCTTTCATCATATGCAGCAAAATAGCAAACATTTTAGCACTCTCCACACGATGTTCCTGATCATTTCCCCATCTCGAAACGATTCTGGGCTGATCATGGTTGTTCCAAAAAAGACTATTCCAACCCTCATTTTGAAGCTCCACTTGCCATGTAGAAAGAACTTGTTTTAATTCCACAACAGACAGCGGTCTTAGATCCCATTTTGCTTTTCCCGGCTGTTGGTCGAGAGCCATATGCTCGAATTGAAACACCATAGATAATTCTTTGCGATCGGTACCAGAAAACAGTTTCGCTTGTTGAGGATTAGCTGAATTGGTTTCTCCAACCGTCATCACATCCTGTTTTCCAAACGTTTCACGATTCATTTCCTGCAAATATTCATGCAACTTAGGACCGTGAGCGGTGATCTCTTGGTCTGGCAGTTTACCGACCAACTCAATAACGTCCAACCGAAATCCGCCGATCCCTTTATCCAGCCAAAAATTCATCATGTTATAGATCTCATAACGCATGTCTTTATTTTCCCAATTTAAATCTGGTTGGCGTTTACTAAATAGATGCATAAAATATTGCTCGGTTTCTTCCTCATATTCCCACGCGGAACCGCTAAAAACAGAACCTAAACCGTTTGGAACATCTCCATTCACTGGATCTCTCCAAATATAATAATCGCGATAAGGATTTTCCTTGGATTTTTTTGCCTCAATAAACCAAGCGTGTTCGTCTGATGTATGGTTGACAACCAGATCCATTACTAAACGAATATTTCTTTTTTTAGCTTCTGCTATCAGCAGTTCCATATCTTCCATTGTTCCAAATTCTGCCATGATAGCATAATAATCGCTGATATCATATCCATTATCATCATTAGGCGATTCATAAACTGGACTGAGCCAAATCACGTTAATCCCTAATTTTTCAAGATAATCCAATCGTTGAATGATTCCTTGAATGTCTCCTATCCCATCTCCATTGCTGTCTTGAAAACTTCTAGGATAGATTTGGTACACTACTGCATTTTTCCACCATTTTTTGTCCATAGTTAACTCCTTAAGTTTTTTGATAAGGCTTTCAAACGTAGTTTACCATATCTTTCAAACCGAGAGGACACCTTTTTTCAAAAAGTACAAAAAGCATGAAATTATATTAAGTTTTATTTACAACATAGGTTTTGTGCGCATATTGTGGTAAACTTTTTCTGGAAGTAAATTATAAAGAGGTGAAATAAATGGATTTATGGATTATTGTGATTGTTCTACTTGTTATTGCAATAGCTTTGATCGTTTGGTCTTTCTATAAACAAGACAATGGAGAAAAAGTGCAAGAAGAATTTGAAGAATTATCTTTGCAGTGGTTGCAAGAAATCGATCATTTGAAAAAAAGAGTCACTTTACTTGAATCAGAATTGAATATTCAATCGGAAGAATTGCCTTTATCTGATAAAGTACACGATGTATTAAGAAAACACATCATCACTTTGTATACACAAGGTGCTGCACCTGAAGACATTTCCAGCCAAACACGTTTATCTGAACAAACCGTTCAATCGGTCATAGACGATTATGTGTTAGAAGCCTAATCAATCAAGGAGGTACATAACATGAGTAAACCAGCATTACGATTCTTGTCGTTAGGTTTCTTGGTATCTGCCCTCATTCTTGCAGGTTATCGTTCGTTCTTTTACGAATCCCAACCTGTTGATGCAACAGATGCTTCAACTGAGTTGACTCAAGAAGATGAAACGTATAAAGATAAGTATGAGAGTCTGCTTGCAGAAACTGAACTGGCAAAAATGGAAAGCGAATACGCTGAAGATGGACAAGATACTGAATCTACTGATGAAACAGCTGCTGAGGAAAGCTCTGAGAGTGAAACTGAAGAAGCAGACAGCAGCACAGAAGAATCTTCATCCGAAGCTGTGACAGCTACTGTTGTCATCAATAACGGCGATCCAAGCAGTATTGCAGCTCGTCAGTTGCAAGATCAAGGAATTATTGAAAATTCTGCTGATTTTGACAACTTTTTAGAAGAGAACAATTTGTCAAACCTAATTCGACCTGGTACTTTCACAATTGAAAGTGGTATGTCGTTCCAAGAAATCGCGGACATCTTATCAAGTGAAAATTAATTTTCCTGATATTAAAAGTTGTCATCGAGTAGGAGATAAATAATTAATTTATTTACCGTCCTCTCACACCACCGTACGTACCGTTCGGTATACGGCGGTTCAATTTTATATAACATGCTTTTGTTTTAAATAGTAACTATCGGGAGATACTAGACCTTTGAGG
>NZ_JBGQQS010000013.1:0-70086 GCF_045528365.1 Desemzia sp. FAM 23988 | reverse complement strand
CTTGCATGTATTAGGCACGCCGCCAGCGTTCGTCCTGAGCCAGGATCAAACTCTCATAAAAGTTGCAGACCGAAGCCTGCTTATTTTAATGATGCTTGTAGCTCATTAATTGATTGCTAGCGAATAATTATTCACTAATTTGTTTGTTTTGGCACTTGCCAAAACTTCCTTACACGTTTAGTTCGTCTTACTTTGTTTAGTTTTCAAAGGTCTAATTTCATTTGCGTTGTCTCAGCGACAACTTCTTAATACTATCACTGTACGATTCCAAAGTCAAGGTTTTTCAAAACTTTTTTCAATTCTTCTCGTCCAGCGACTTGATTATCATATCAAGTTATCACTTGTTTGTCAATTAGTTTTTGAATATTTTTTCTTCGCAATGGATATTTATCCATTGGATGAAAAGCAGTTCGTGTGAACTTACTGACTCTTACGAGTTTACAATATTTTAACTATTCTGTCAATAACCATTTTCAAAAAAATTGTCCACTCGTTTAGTAAACTCTTACAAGTCCAACCTGACGACATTTAATACTATATCAAGTTTAGGGTCTTTGGTCAACCATTTATTCTCCTAAATTTTACAAACTTTCAAAAAGCGAACTTTTTCCTTTTTATAGATTCTTAACGTACCGAATATATATACAATTTAACGTTGCTTTTTTATTAATCCATATCCTTTGTTCGTTTTTATGATTTCCAAGTAGCTGCTGTTCATCCGAATATTTTGCAAAAACTCGTTGTCCTTTCCTACTTTCATATCTCTTCGGGTTTTGTGGAACTGGTGATTTCACAATAAATCTGTAATCGTCGGACAAGTATTTTTCAATTGATTCCGTTCTTTCAGCTTATGACTAGATTGATTTAACAAGAGAAAACTCAAATAAGAGCCACTCAATTGAAGAGCGGCTCTTATTTAGTAGAAACTATTGATGATTAGTGAGCATCAAATTTTAAAGGCACTGTTACACTTTCATCTAAAAGAAGTTTTTCTCCGTATAAACTGAATTCTAACGGTTCTCCTTCTTTCAAAACCACGGTTACTCTTTCTTGATCTACTTGAATATCCAACAAGCAGCCGCGGTATTTGACTAAAAAGCTATACTTGTCCCAGTTTTTAGGACAGAAAGGTTTAAACATTAATTCTCCATTTGCTGTCCTCATTCCAGCAAATCCATGAACAATAGCTAACCATCCTCCACTCATCGAAGTAATGTGCAAGCCATCTTCTGTATCATTATTGTAATTATCCAAATCTAAGCGCGCTGTCCGAGCGTATAGTTCAACTGCTTTTTCCGTTTTTCCCAATTCAGCAGCTAACACAGCATGAATTGCTGCTGATAGAGAAGATTCATGGACAGTCATGGGCTCATAAAAATCAAAGTTGCGTTCTTTTTCTTCTATAGAAAACTCATGATTCAAATAATACAACCCTTGCAGAACATCTGCTTGTTTAATGAACGGGGATCGTAATATTTTATCCCACGACCAGTTTTGATTGATGGGTCTTTCTTCAGGAGTTAAAGAATCAACCGTTCGCAGATCTTTGTCTAAGAAAGTGTCATGCTGGACAAAAACCCCTAATGTTTCATCATAAGGATAATACATGCGTTGAATAATATCATCCCAGTGTGCTTTTTCGGCTTCAGTGACTTTTAATTCGGCTAGCTTAGCCTCCGTCACTTTAGATAAGCTTTCCAGAGTATAGCGCAGTACCCATGTTGCCATTTTATTCGTGTACCAATTATTGTTAACATTATTTTCATATTCGTTTGGACCCGTTACTCCATGAATCATATACTGTTGACGTCGTTTTGAAAAATGAACACGGTCTGCCCAAAAACGAGAAATGCCGACTAATATATCGATCCCTTTTTGAACCAGATAAGCGTCATCACCTGTGTAATTAGTGTAATTGTAAATGGCGTAAGCAATGGTGCCGTTCCGATGGATTTCTTCAAATGTGATCTCCCATTCATTATGGCTCTCAATCCCATTAAATGTGACCATTGGAAAAAGCGCACCTTTCAATCCTTGTTGGCGAGCATTATGGTAAGCTCCTGAAAGTTGATTGTGTCGATACTCAAGCAGTTGTTCTGAGACTTCCTTATCTGATGTAGATAGGTACATTGGCAGAATGAAAGCCTCTGTATCCCAATAAGTGGCACCGCCATATTTTTCTCCTGTAAATCCTTTTGGACCAATATTCAACCGCGAGTCTGTTCCATAATAGGTGGAGAACAATTGGAATATATTAAATCGAATACCTTGTTGGCTTTCATTATCACCTTCAATACGCACATCCGACTTGCTCCATCGTTCACTCCATGCTTCAGTATGTTCCGCTTCTATTTGTTTCAGCCCTTTTTCTACAGCGTTCTGGATGAGCTCTTTTGCTGCATGTGCTTGCTGTTCTGCTTCTATATCACGACTGGTCACCACACTGACTAATTTAGTCAGTGTGGCCGTTTCTCCTTGAGCTACTTCAAAAGTCAAATTTTCAGAGACCAGCATATGTTGGTCACGAGATTCACGATGACTATACCCGGAAGCTAGATTTTGCATCATAGTTGTTACCGTAAATTGTTCCGTGCCAAATGGATTTTCAATTGTTTCGGTTGTTAAATAACATTGTTTACCTGTTTCTCGTTGTCGTTCCAACCAAAATTTTTCTTCATAATTGCTGTCCTCATTCTCTACATCTCCATCTAAATATGAAACATAGCGAACAGAAGCCCTCCCTTTTAACACTTCAGCTTGTACTTCAATAACCGCCAACTCTTTTTGAACGATGCTCACAAATCGTTTAAAGGTAAGACGAACCTCGGTTTCTCCTTTACTCCATACATAACTGCGTCTTAAAATCCCCTCCTTCATATCAAGAGAAAGTTCAAAATCCTTTACTGTGTCAACTGCCAAGTCTACTTTGTGTTCATTGATATACACATTTACTGGAGTGAAATTAGTAGCATTGATCACTTTCCCGAAATATTCTGGATACCCGATTTTCCACCAGCCGACACGTGTCTTATCCGGATACCAGACTCCTGCTAAATAAGTTCCGATGTGAGTGTCTCCAGAGAAACCTTCTTCAAAGTTGCCTCGCATTCCCATATAGCCATTTCCAATTGACGTCAAACTTTCTTGCAGCCGTTTGTTTTGTTTGTCCAGAACGGTTGTTTTTACTTTCCATGGATCTATATCAAATAGTCTTTTCATGTATCTCTCTCCCACTAGATTAATAATGAATTTGTGTTGTTTGCGCTTTAGCAGCTTTTTGTGCTTTGATTTCGTTTATTCGGTTGTGATAGTAAATGAACCAGATGTATCCGATCAAACCTACAGATTGAATCGTCATCATCGTGATTACATTAAATTCAATCAATCCAACGACCATAGCTGCTATAGAAGGTACACCTGCAGCATATAACACAGTAGCAACAGATTTCTTATAGGGTTTTCGACCACTTGTTTGCTTATTTTTCGAAGCTATATATAAGAAGAAAGCTGCTCCAAATACCAGCAAACTTAATTCAGTCAACAGCAATGCAAATAAAATGGCGGAAAATGCGGCAATGACAAACGTTTGATTTTTAATAAACCATTGTTGAGAAACACCATCTTGAAATTCTGCTATCGTTGTTGCAGCTGTTAAATCAAATTCTTTTGTGTAAGGCACTATCGAAACAGATTGATCCTTTTCACGCAGCTGCAGTTCATTTTTTAAAAACAGCAAGACACTGCCGTCTTCTTGTAACGTTTGAGCTGCTTCTTGTTCCGTTAAACCTGCAGCTACCACTCCATTATCGGTTTGAATACGAAAGGATTCTTCTAAGTTCATTTCGCCTGAAGCAAAAGCAGCTTCCTTCATATTATCCACTACTGTTTGATCTATCATTTGGAAAGTTTCTGGAAAAGTGTTTTGGACAGAAAAAGTCTCCATTTTTGCATAGTTTAAACTTACTGGGATAATCATTAATCCATTTAAGAATAATAGAACAATGATCAATTGAAACCAGTTAAAAGAATTATTTTGTTGAATAATCTGTTTGGGTGTCCATATATTTTTAAAATAATTTA
Organism: Desemzia sp. FAM 23988; assembly: GCF_045528365.1. Lineage (NCBI taxonomy): Bacteria > Bacillati > Bacillota > Bacilli > Lactobacillales > Carnobacteriaceae > Desemzia > Desemzia sp. FAM 23988. Next base: position 66,006 of record NZ_JBGQQS010000013.1, on the reverse strand, counting down.
AAGGAAATACATCTGTTTTCACTTTACCTTCTCACTTCCTTCTTTAATTTCATTCGTTTATCCTTTTGTTCCTCCAGCCGTCAAGCCAGTAACAAAGCTCTTTTGCAAATAGAAGAACAAGATGGAAATTGGTACAGCGATTAAGATAGCCCCTGCTGAAAAGAGAGCCACTTGTTGATTTTGCGGATTATTGATAAACGTCTGCAAACCAATCGCTACGGTATAATTTTCTGTCGAACGCAATAAGAATCTAGCCAGCATGTATTCGCCGAATGGATTCATAAAAGCCCATAATGCTTGTACAGCTATCATTGGACGAACAAGAGGCATAATGATTTGCCAGAAAATACGAAAATGGCCTGCCCCGTCTAAGCGGGCGGACTCATCTAAATCAAGCGGTACCGTGTCGAAGTAGCCTTTCATCAACCATGTATTCATCGGAATTCCTCCTCCAATGTACACAAGAATCAAGAACCAATGTTGGTCTAACCCACCCACTAGTAGAGCCATAACATAAAAAGCAGTTAAAGCAGCTGTTGTAGGTACCATTTGGATGATCAAAAAGAATTTCAACGTTACTTTACGTCCAATAAAGCGGTAACGGCTGTAAGCAAATCCGGACAATGTCACTGCAGCAACTTGCACCAGCATGGCCATCAAAGCTACTTTCAAGGTATTCATGTACCACTGACCATATTGGGTCTCGTTGAACAAACGACTGAAGTTGCTTAATGTCCATTCAAAATTAAGGTCTAGTCTAAAGGCTAATAAATTGCCTGGTTTGAAAGCTGATGTCACTGTGATCAATAATGGATAAATAATGATTACGGACATAAAGATCAAAAATAGATAAGTGAAAACTTGTCCCCATATACGTTTGTTTTTTTGAGTTCTTACTTTTTTTGTCTTTTGCATAGCTTAATCCTCCATTTCAAATGCCCGAGTCCGTTTAAAGACTAATAAGGACACAAAGATGACAACCGCTGAAATGATTAAGGTAATGGCTGACGCGATATTGTATTGCGGAGAAGTACCGGTCGTTAATTTGTAGATCCACGAAATCAAGATATCTGTCGCCCCTGCACCTGAACCAACACTTCCTGGACCCCCTTCGTTGAATAGGTAGATCATGGAGAAGTTGTTAAAGTTAAAAGTGTACTGAGTAATAAAGACTGGTGCGGCTACAGCAAAAATCTGCGGTAAGGTAATAAATCGAAACTTTTGAATAGCACTTGCCCCATCTATAATAGAAGCTTCATACCAGTCATCTGGGATAGATTGTAAAATACCGGAAGTCAACACGTAAATATAAGGGAATCCAAGCCATCCTTGAATGGAAATAATAGCTAATTTTGTCCAGAAAGGATCTGTCTTCCACGAAATAGCTGAGATATCTATGAATGGTAAATGATTCAGTAATGGAATCACTTGTGTGTTAATGGCACCAGCACTGTCATTGAACATATTTGAAAAAGATAGAATCGTGATAAATGCTGGAACTGCCCATGGCAATAGCAAAATAACACCGAAGATCCGTTTAAATTTAATAAAGGGTTGGTGCATAACAATAGCTGCAAAAATACCAATAATGATTTGCAATGTAGTGGCGGAGAGTGTCCATATTACTGTCCATCCAAATACAGCCCCAAATGAATCCCGATAGGTGCTTAAAGTAAAGATGGAAGCGAAATTCTCAAATCCTACCCAATCAATCAATGTAGCAGGCGGAATATGGTAAAAGTCGTAATTCGTAAAAGCTATAAAAATCGTTACTAATACCGGAAAGACGATTGTAAAAATCATTAAGATATAAGCCGGAATGGTCAATAAGTAAGCAAATCCATTGTTCCAAGTGTTTAACAACACGGCTTTTACGGAATAATTCACTTTTCCCGGAGTCAAGATCTTCAATTTAGCGACACGTCTGGCATCGCTGATATTAGCCGTATAGAAAACCAGAAAGATTAGGGTCAGTAGAATTTGCAGTGTCCCTTGAATCATCAAAAATAGCGAATGGTCTTCTCGTGGTACAGATCCCAAGGTAATCAAATTTTGAAAAGCTTCAAAACCGAATAGAATCATTTCAATTAAAAATAACAGAAAAAACCCAAAGAATAGGACCCCTTTAAAATACTGTTTATTATAGAATTGCCCTAACCCTGGAATAATTGAGAAAACACCTGCTGTTTTGATTTGTTTTTCATCTTCTGGAGAGTAGTGTACTTTTTTCTTGTTTTTTCCTTTAGTCTCCACAATTATTCATCTCCTTTTAAAAATTATCGGCAGAGATCAAGTGAATCATCTCTGCCGAAAACAAGCTCTTATCTAGGCTGCTAAACTATCCATTAATATTTTTGTTCAATATTTTGTTGGATAACTTCTACAGAATCATTAGCTGATTCTTCAGCTGTTTTATTGCCAGATCCTGCATCAAACATCATTGTTTCAGCACCGACCCAAACTTCAGCCATTTCTGGGATGTTTGGCATTGGAGAAGAAACGTTGTATTGGTTGACAATAGCCATTGCTAATTCATCTTCATCAGCATCAATAATCGTTTGTCTTACCATTTGGTTAGCCGGAACTTCGTTTGTGTATTCTGAGTACAAAGCTTCCATGTTTTCTTCGTTCGTTACGAAATCTAAGAATGCTTGTCCTAATTCAGCATTTTTAGAGTATTCACTAACGACCCAACCTTTACCTCCAGCAAACGGTTGATATTCTTCTCCGTTTGGCAATGTAGGAACAGCTGTTACACCTACGTTAACATCTGATTCATTGTAACTAGACGCTGCCCAAGGTCCATTGATGACTGCACCTGCAGCACCTGTTGTAAATTGTTCATCAATAAAGTTACCAGCAGTTGTTACATCCAGCATTCCTTGTGGCCATGTATTTTGGAACCAGTCCGTTGCGTATTCGATTCCTTCGATAGCTTCAGGTGTATTTAATCCGATATCTGTTGGATCAGTACCGTCAGCACCAAACACATATCCGCCAAATCCATTCAATAAACCATAAGAGTTGTAGAAGTCAACCCAATTCGCCAAGAAAGCTACACTCTTGCCTGCTTCACCTTCATAAGCAAATTGCTCGTCTTCTGTCAACGCTTCCAATTCTTCGAAGGTTGTTGGAGCTGTTTCTAATAAATCAGTATTGTAATACAATACCATTGATTCGATAACAAATGGTGCACCATAGATCGTATCGTTCATCGTCACTTGTTGCTCATCTGTTTCATCATAACGATCATCATCTGGCAACGTATATTCAGCTAAATGTCCTTGTTGACCAAGTCCGCCGATTCTGTCATATGGTGCCAGCATAACATCAGGTGATAATCCGGCTGGACCATCTAGAGGTAATGCTTCTAACGTTTCAAACATATCTTTTTCTTCTACTTCGATTGTAGCACCTGTTTCTTCTTCAAATGCAGATGAGATGCCATTGACAAATTCTGTATACATTGGATCAATAGTAACTTTTAAAGTCGTTCCTTCAAAATTTGCAGCTCCTCCTTGCTCAGATGAGTCCGTATCGTTTGTGCTTTCAGCAGGTTCTCCTCCTCCACAAGCTGCTAAGATTAATGCACTGGCAGAAACAACACCCATTAAGTATTTTTTGAATCTTTTTTGGTTCATAATATATTGCCTCCTTAAACCTTTTTTTAAGTACACTCTTATTATTACGAATGTTACGCTTTATTGCAAACGTTTTCTTTCTGTTACCGGTAACAGAATACCTGCAGCCATTGGATAGAAGTTTATTCTCTATACAAACAAGCTTTTACTATATAAAGCAATTCCTCGTGTTGATTGGTACACTCCGAAAAAGTGTTTATCACTTAAAAATGAGCTGGAATCCTTGATAACCTCTTAAGGATTCCAGCTCATTCATCAATTAATACTCTTGGTAATTTTCTTCATCCAATTTTACTTCTTCGCCTAATGTAAACAAAATAAATCCATTATTTTTAATTCGAATGGTGTTTGCGCGCACAGAAGCTAAATTTCTAAACACAGGTACAGGCTCTTGATGGTATTTCAACGTCAGCGTTTCTTCCCCTTGATTAAAATAACCATACAATTCTGTTCCTTGATAACTCTTCTTAAATCCGACAACGCGCTCTCCTTCTCGGATATCATGCCAGTCTGTATTGCCAAAACTCAATAAGTTTTGATGTTGTTTTCTAAAACCAATCAAGTCTTTCATAAAGTAAAACATATCCATGTCTCGCTCTTCTTCATCCCAGATCATGCATTTACGGTTATCCGGATCATTGTAACCTTCCAACCCTACTTCGGTTCCATAATAAATACACGGAGATCCCGATTGCGCAAACATAAACGTTAATTCAGCTTTTGCAACTTGCTTGTTTCCATTGGCTGTGGTTAATAACCGTGGTGTATCATGAGAATCCAGCATATTGAACATCACTTCATTGGTTTGTCTTCGGTACAGCATCAATTGCTCATTCAAACCTGAAACCAATTTTACGGCTGAGCTGGATTTGTTCGTAAAGAAATCTTCAATTTGCTCTGTAAATGCATAATTCATTACGGCGTGAAATTCGTCTCCTTGCAACCAACTTTGTGAAGAATGCCAAATCTCTCCCAAGATATAAATATCAGGATTGACTTTGCGTACCGCTCGGTTAAATCTCTTCCAGAAATGATGGTCGACTTCATTGGCTACGTCTAAACGCCACGCATCGATACCAAACTCGCGTACCCAGTAAGTAGCAATGTTTAATAAATACTTTTGTACAGCTGGATTCGATGTGTTTAATTTAGGCATATGACCTGTGAAAGCAAACGTATGGTAGTTCAAAGGTCCCATAAATTCCAATTCATCAGCTGTCAATCCTTCCAGAGACTTCACTGGAAACTCTTTGATATGGAACCAATCCACGTATTCAGAAGCTTCTTGTTTGTCCAAGACATCTTGCCATTGATAAGAAGACATCCCAATATGATTGAATACCGCATCCAGCATTACACGTATGCCGCGTTTATGTGCTTCTTCTACAACTGTTTTAAATAGCTGCTTATCCCCAAAATGAGGATCCACCTCAAAATAATCGACTGTATCATATTTATGATTCGATGGAGCTTTGAAGACTGGAGTAAAATAGATGCCATTGATCCCTAAATCAACTAGATAATCCAGATGGTCCAGGACACCTTGCAAGTCTCCGCCATAAAAATCATCTCGTCCAGGGCGCTTCTTCCCGCCCCATTCCAAAACATTTTCCGGATCGTTTGAAGGGTCTCCATTTGCAAAACGCTCTGGAAAAATTTGATACCAGATCGTTTTCTTAGCCCAACTAGGTGTGCCAACACGGTCGATTTCATGAAAATACGGCATTCTGAAGAAACTGTTGATATTCTCCATGTACCAATCATCATAAGGGTACACCCCTCTATCGGAATACAATATTTCAATTCCGTCTTTACCTGTGATATGAAAGGCATAAGACAATCGATTATGAGGGGCAGAAGCTACAATTCCCCAGAAATCATGAATATTTGTCCGTGCAATCAATTGCATTGGTTGTTCGTTTTCTTTCCATTCTTCTCTTTTATAAGCGTAATTATCTCCGCTGATCAAGCTGATTTTTTCTGCTTCGCCAGCTTTGGTACGCAAGCGAATATTAAATTGGTTGTCATCATACAAATACGCGTATTCGCTATCTGGTCGATGAAGAAGTGCTGATGTGTCCATTCATAAATCCTCATTTCTAATTTTTAATCATTTGTTCCTTTATCAAATACAATAACTATGGCTCCATGAGGAGCAAGAATAATTTTGTCGGTTTCAACTCGATTGTTTTCATTTGCTATCAATACATTGTAAGCAAATTTAGTTAACCTTGTGTCTATAAAAGTTGCTTCTTGAGAATCAAAGTTGCAACAAACTATAGCAGTTAAATCTCCTAATTGTCGTTCATAACAATAGAGTTGATGATTCGTTTCCAGCAACCGGAACTGTCCTTTGGTAAATAAAGGAGTCTTTTTGTATTTCAATAATTGTCGATAATAATTTAAAATACTAAACTCATTTTTTTCTTGCATCTCTACAGTATAACTCGGTTCAATATTCACGCCACTCCATGGTGGAACGGTAGAGAACCCTGCATATTCACTAGTATCCCACTGCATTACCCCGCGGCTGGCATTGATACTCTTAGCGTTCAGCTGATGCAGAACAAAGTCCTCTGAATACCCTAATTCCAAAGCTTTTTCACGAAAAAATTGTTCATTCGGCAATTTGAAATCATCTAGGGAAGATTGCTCTAAATCCTTCATTCCGATTTCTTCCCCATTTAACAAAATCGGAATGCCTTTTTGGAGATACATCAATGTTGCCAGCATCTTCACACTATTGTCTCTCCCGTTTTCCACATCTCCAAACCGCGAAACCATACGAGCCATATCATGATTGTTCCAGTACAACGTTGGTCCGCCGATATCTTCCAGTCCGTTTTGAAAATCAGTCATGATCTCTTTAAACGCTGCAATATCTAATTGGTCTTTTTGCATATTGAACGGCAATCGGGGATCTTTATGCGATTCATCCATAGGAAAGAACCGAAATGAAACAACCGTATCACAAGCCTCATTTTTTGGATCCGAATATCTTCTTGCCATTTCAACATCTGCTGAAGCAGCTTCTCCCAATATAAAAATATCGGGCTTTTTCTTACGCAAAACACGGGCTACATCTGCGATATAGTCTGTTACATTTTCTAAATTAGAATAATATTCTTCAGCTAAGACAATTTCCCCTTCTTCAGCTTCAACATCAGGAAATCCTTCTGCTTTGTCTAAATGAATAAAGGCATCCAGTCGAAAGCCATCTACTCCTTTATCCAGCCAGTATTCAGCTATTTTGACAATTTCCCGCTGAACAGCTTCATTGTTCCAATTTAAATCCGGCATTTCCTTAGCAAACAAGTGAAAATAAAATTGATCTTCTATAGGTTCTTTTTCCCAAACAGACCCTCCAAAAAAAGAAGCCCAGTTATTCGGCAATTGACCACCTGGTCTTGGATCGCTCCAAATGTAAAAATCACGGTATGGGTTATCTCGCCCTTTTAACGCTTCTTGAAACCAAGGGTGCTGGTCAGAGGTGTGATTGAGAACCAAATCAAAAATAACTTTCAATCCAAGTTTGTGTGCTTCTGTCAGTAGTTCATCTACCTCTTCCATCGTACCAAAAACAGGATCTATTGCATAATAGTCTGATACATCATAACCATTGTCTACATATGGCGATTCAAATATAGGATTCAGCCAGATAACAGTCACGCCTAATGATTGAATGTATTTTAATCGATTGATGATTCCTCGTAAATCGCCTAATCCATTCTTACCTGTATCTTGAAAACTGCCTGGATAAATTTGGTACACGATTGCTTGTTGCCACCACTTTTCTTCCATCTAATCTTGCTCCCTTTCTGTACAAAAAATCATCGCATTTCTTCTCCTTAAGATTAACGAAATTAGAAAGCACTTACAAGGCTTAAAAAACTGTTACCGATAACAAATTTTTTTCTCGTCTTATTCTTTTTATAATGGATGCCTTTATTTTTTAAGTTAGATTTCCAAACCTGTCTCTACTATTTCACCAAATGGACAAAACAGTTGATTTTACGCGGAATATCGCTTTATTTGCTAGTAATTATTTTGTGATTATGCTATTGTTATGTATGTATTTTTGAAGTGAATAGTGCAACTCGGGGAGGTATTTAAATGAAGGAAAAAATCGTTGCAGGCAAAACATTGCCTCAATGGATCGAATCCACACCTTTAATGAAAGAGATCATACAAACAAATGAAATTTTTTGGATCAATCCCAATAAAAAAGAGTTTATAGAAGCCAATAAACAGGTGGTTTACACAAAACAGGATATCGATGATGCAGAAGCTCGTTTAGACAGATTTGCTTCTTATTTAAAAATCGCTTTTCCTGAAACAGAGCCAACCAACGGTATTATCGAATCTGAGTTGACTCCTATCATAGAGATGAAAAAAATACTGGAAAAACAAACTAATACTCGGATTCAAGGAAATTTTTTGTTGAAACGAGATGATACATTGCCTATAGCTGGAACCATCAAAGCTCGCGGAGCTATTTACGAAGTATTGAAACATGCTGAAACAATTGCCTTAGAAAACGGCTTGCTGCCCTCGTTTGAGGAAGACTACGCTGTTTTTGCTAGTGATGAATTCAAAGACTTTTTTGCTAAACACAAAATTGCTGTAGGAACGACTGGTAATTTAGGCATCAGCGTAGGAACAGTCGGAGCCAAACTTGGATTTGAAGTGACGGTTCATATGTCTGTTGAAGCTAAGAAATGGAAAAAAGATTTTCTTCGCTCTCGTGGCGTTACCGTTATTGAACACGAATCAGATTTTACACAAGCAGTGGAACAAGGTCGTGCGGAATCAAAAGCAGATCCTGCTTCTTATTTTGTGGATGATGAACACTCAATAGACTTGTTCTTAGGCTACACTGTTGCCGGAAATCGGCTAAAAGTGCAATTAGAAAATAAAGGTGTCTTGGTTGATGAGAACCACCCATTATTCGTGTACCTTCCATGCGGAATCGGAGGCAGTCCTGGCGGAATCACTTTTGGTTTGAAACAAGTATATGGAGATTATGTTCATTGTTTCTTTGCAGAACCGACACATACCCCTTCTATGTTAGTGGGATTAGTGACTCAACAATACGATGGAGTCTCCGTGAAGGATTTTGGTATTGATGGGCATACTTGTGCAGATGGCCTTGCAGTTCCACGTACTTCAGGCTTTGTAGCAAAGGTAATGGAAAATTTCTTTAGCGGATCTTATACTGTTCGAGACGAGGAAACGTATCACTTACTAGCTTCTTTAGCGGACAACGAAAGTATCTTTCTAGAACCGGCGGCAGTTGCCGGAATACCAGGAGCAGCCCGCTTATTTGCTACACCGGAAGGCCAAGAATATCTAGCAGCAAACCAGTTAACCAACAAAATGTCTCAAGCTACACACATCGCATGGGCAACAGGCGGAAGTATGGTTCCCGAAACCGATCGCAAAGAATTCTATCTGCAAGGAACTATAAAGAGCGCGGAATAAGGCGTTTAGTTCTCCATACAAAATAGAAGGATCTTCATCCTCTAGAGTTAGTAAAGAAACTTTTCCCGCCATAGGATTGCTTATGGAAAGCGATTGGACTGAGCCAAAGATAGCGGCCCTCAAAAATTAGAGTAAAATCTGATTTTCGAGGGTCCTTTTTTATGGCAGAGTATAATAAATCATTTAAAGAGAAAAGCGGTTCAAGAATATCTAAAGAATCTTTTAGTTTATCTTTTCTTAACGAAGAAACAGGTAACTTCTCATCATTCTATCCTTAAACGCTTTCTAGATAGAAAAAGAATGAGCCTGAGCCAGCCAGTGGCGCTGTTGTTTTAGATTATTAGTCTAGTGAGTCTTAATTTAACGTTCACTTGATGTCTGAACCTACTTTATTCTTCAAGTGAGAACTTCATTTAATGCCACTTGATGAGTAAACCTGCTTTATTCTTCAAGTGAGAACTTCATTTAATGCCACTTGATGAGTAAACCCGCTTTATTCTTCTAGTGAGGCTTAATTTAATGTTCACTTGATGAGTAAACCTACTTTATTCGTCAAGTGAGATATAATCCACTGCTCACTTGACGAATAAACATCATCTCAAGGCTGACAGTACCAAGATAAGCTATGAATCTAGGGAATACATCGAATGGTATAACCCTATTCAATCAAAAGTAAAACTGGCTGGTTTGAGTTTGTCAACCAAAGTCAAACCGGCCAATTCGCTGCATAATAAAACTCTAACTTTTAGAGGTCCGCACCAATTTCTAGAAATGAGTTACCAAAAGGTTTAAAATAAAATAGTCATTTAGTGTTTATTACCCATGTTAAATATTGCAAAGCCATATAGAAGCGAAGAAAATAGGTGTTTTTACTAACTCACTTCGCTTCTATTCTTGGCAGGAGTGCTATTGAGTAACTATTGTCTGTTTATGAGCCATATTGTAAGGCAGACAAACTACACCTAAGTTTTTTAAATATAATATTATCCGTTGTTTTGATAAAAACCTGGCCTTTAACCAAAAAAAACAAGCCGAGGACATGATCCTCCAAACTTGTTTTCTCCATCAATCTACTATTCTGAAACTTACTTCTTTTTCGCCGCTGCTCGGGTAGATTCTCGTTCAACTAGAGTAGATTGAAAGAGCTGATTTCCTTGAGACTTCCCTTTTTCTGAAATCTTCTTTAAAATCATTTTCGCACAAGCTACTCCCATTTCGATAACCGGCTGCTTTACAGTCGTTAAACGCGGGTAAGCAATTTGGTCTAAAAATACTCCATCGTGACCTATTATCCCATAATCATCAGGAATATCGCCATTCCTTTTTAAAATGCCTCTTTCAATACCTAATGCTAAACGATCTGAACTGCAAATGAAAGCGGTATTCGGTTTAAACAAGCCCCAATTTTCTTCCATAAACTGCGCAGCAAGAGAAGAATGGTTCTTAAAACGAAAAATACGGGTATCTCTATCGTTCTCACTGAGAATTTTTTTGTATCCCGCCTCACGAGACTTTTCAAATTTTTCGTTAATGTCTATTCCTATGTAGACAATATCTTCATACCCTAAATCCAGCGCATATTGTGTAGCCATTTCTACACCTTTTTTATTATCGGTATCTATAAAATCATATCCACGGTCATTCTCACCAAATAAAACAACCGGTTTAGTTGCTCCGCTTATCCACTCATAATCTTTTTGACGTACACCTGTCATAATGTACCCATCACATAACCCGATATCAAAATTATTCTGTGTTACCAACTGCAATGAATATTGCTCCTCCTCTAAACCTTTGGCAATTCCAGTTAATAAGTTCATATAATAAGGCTCAGTCGTACTCATTTTTTCCAAAATAAAGAATTTAATTACCAAAGTCCGGTTATTTACTAATGCTTTAGCTGCTGTATGTGGCCGATAATTCAACTCTTTCATAGCTTGAATCACCAATGTTTTTAATTCATCTGTTACTTGTTCGGGATGATTGATGACTCGAGAAACAGTCATTTTTGAAACATTTGCTTTCTTTGCAACATCATTTAAAGTTGCCATACCGTGCTGTATCCCCTTTCATTCACAACTTTAACGTTACCTCATTTTTACGTTTATAGTGTTCATTATCCCTTTTATTTTCGCAAAAGACAACTGGAAAACAAAAATAGAAACCTCAGAACACTCATTCCGTTCAAGGTTTCTACATATTTTCAGTCTATCAAGATTCTAATTTTTGACATTCTGTACACAATCCATAAATTTCCAGCCTATGATTCGAAACTTTAAAACCTGTCAGTTCTGCGGTAACCTTTTCCACGTCTTCTAAACCAGGGTAATAAACATCTTCTACTTTTCCGCAGTTTTCACAAATGGCATGATAATGCTCTGTTGTTGCAAAATCAAATCTGCTTGAAGCATCTCCAAATTTCATTTCTTTTACAAATCCAATTTTTGTAAATAAACGCAAATTATTGTAAACAGTCGCTACGCTCATACTAGGAAATTTATCTGACAAGGCTTTATAAATTTCATCAGCAGTAGGATGATTATCATTTTCAATCAAATATTCTAAGACTCCATAGCGTTGTGGTGTGATGCGTATATGGTTAGCTTTTAATCTATCAATGGATTGAGCAACTCGTTGACTCATACCCATGGCTTTCCCTCCTATAACTTACATTAAAATCATTCTTAATTAATAATCCACTTCTTGTTATGATACCCATTATTTTTTGCAAATGCAACTAGAATTCAACATTGATGCTAAACTTTTCTCATTAAAATCTTCCGAACTGCTTTTTCAGGGTACCCAATATCACCAACCACTACTTCTCCAGCATATGACTTTCCATTTTCATTCGTAAGACCATACTTCATCAATCCAAATGTAATCGTGTAGTCTGCTTGAACTGCAGCACCTAACACTTCTCCATTCGTAGCTGATAATCCTGAAGGAACATCTACAGAAAAGACCACCCCTTTGTGCTGATTTATAAATCTTATCCAGTTTAAATATTCCCCTTTTACCGGCTTATTCAATCCGATACCGAACAAAGCATCAATAAGAACAGCATATTGACTAGTTTCCGGTACTGTTTTTGTAAAATAAGGCATGCCGATATTTTGAGCTATCTTCAATTGCTGCTTCATCTCGACAGATGATTTAGATACATTGCCAACTAAATAGACCGCAACTCTGTACCCTTTCAGAAACAACATTCGACCAACAGCTACACCATCAGCTCCGTTGTTTCCCATCCCACAAATTACAGCGATAGATTGTTTTGGATGAATATTTTTTTCTACACAGTCTTGCACATGCAATGCGGCTCTTTCCATTAATACCATTGAAGGAATACCGATTTTTTCAATCGTGTATTGGTCAATAGCCTTCATCTGGGGTCCCGTTACTATAAAATTAAACATACTATTATTTCTCCTTTTATTCTTTTTTTAGAGAATCATCTGCTCTTATTCAATGAAATCGTTTTCTTGTCCTTGCTTCATCTTTATTTTACATTAAACATTGAAAAAATGGTTCAATTCTCCTATGATTAAAGCATCAGATGTTAGCAGTTATAATATCTCTTATAGATTACTTAGGAGGAAAAGCATGATGTTAGACCATTCAATATCGAACCAAATCGGTTCAGAAGCAGAAAAAGTCATTGTAGGAGGAGTAAACAGTCCCAGCCGTTCTTATAAAGCAGTGGGCGGAGGATGTCCTGTAACAATGGAACGTGGAGACGGCGCTTATCTTTTTGATGTTGACGGCAACCGTTATATCGACTATTTAGCAGCGTACGGCCCTATCATTACTGGATTCAATCACCCACACGTGGTGGAAGCCGTTCAAAAAGCAGCAGAAACAGGTGTTTTATTCGGTACACCAACTAAACACGAAGTTAAATTTGCTCAAATGTTAACGGACGCGATTCCCTCAATGGACAAAGTGCGATTTACCAACTCTGGTACTGAAGCAGTGATGACAACGGTTCGTGTAGCAAGAGCTTACACTAATCGCGAATTGATTGTAAAATTCTCTGGTCAATACCATGGACATTTTGACTTAGTATTGGTCGAAGCTGGAAGTGGTCCTTCTACATTGGGAACCAACAGTTCTGGCGGAGTGACAAGCGGAACTTCAAGAGAAGTCATCACTGTTCCTTATAATGATGCCGAAGCCTATAGAGCTGTTATGGACAAATGGGGAAATCAAGTAGCGGCTGTTTTAGTCGAACCGATCGTAGGTAATTTTGGTATGGTTGCTCCAAAACCTGGTTTCTTAGAAGCTGTAAATGAAATCACTCATCAACACGGCGCTTTAGTCATTTATGATGAAGTTATCACAAATTTCCGTTTCCATTATGGAGCTGCACAAGATTTACTGGGCGTCATCCCTGATTTAACTGCCTTTGGTAAATCTATCGGCGGTGGACTTCCTATTGGTGCTTACGGTGGTCCTGTTGAAATCATGGACACTGTTGCTCCTCTTGGACCTGCTTATCAAGCTGGTACCATGGCAGGAAATCCTCTTTCGATGCAAGCAGGTATTGCTTGTTTAGAAGTTCTGCAAGAGCCGGGTATTTATGAAAGAATGGCTGATTTTGCTGAACAAATCAAAGATGCCCTTATAGCGGCTGGTGAGAAATACTCTATTCCAACAACCGTTAATCAAATCGGCGGCTCTTTACAAGTTTACTTCACTGACCATAAAGTAGAAGATTACAACGATGCGGTTGATACAGATACTGAATGCTATGGTAAGTTCTTTAAGGCTATGTTGGACGAAGGCATCAATTTAGCTCCAAGTAAATACGAAGCAATGTACATTACGATCATGCATACTCAAGAAGATATCGATGAAACAAAACGTGCTATAGATGCAGCTTTTTCAACTTTATAAAGATAGATTCCTTTGCTCCAATTATATTATTGCAATTACACCTTTGCAAAATGGTCTACCTTTGATATAATAGGTCAATTATAGGAAATGATTATAACGAAATGAAGGGACTCATTTTTAATGAAAATTGGTGCTCGTACGTTTAAAACCGGCCTTGCAGTTGCGCTTTCTTTGATGCTTCCTCCGCTTTTGGGTATTCCACAAGGCAGTATTTTAGCTGGTATTGCTGCTATTTTTGCTATGCAGCCTTCCCCTAAGCGTCAATGGGTGCAAGTACGAAATCGAATCTTAGGAAATACAATTGGCGGTATAGTAGCAGTTGTCTTTACACTGTTATTTGGAACACATTATGTGATCGTCGGATTTGCTTCAGCCATTTTAATTGCAATATTACATCAATTAAAATTTGATAATGTTATTGGGAACGCAGTGGTGACATTGATTGTCATTAGTTTTACCACAGCTGATTCATTCATTATTGCAGCTGCTTTACGAGTTTTGGCTACTATATTAGGAATTATTATTGGAACACTTGTAAACACACTGCTGTATCGTCCAAGATACGAAGAAAGGTTATTTCATTTAATGGATTACACCGCATCTGAGATCATGAAGTGGATACGGGCCAGCGTACGAAAAAATACACAATTTACCATTCTAAAAAAGGATTTAAAATTTATTCAGTCTGAAATCAAACGAATGGAAAATTATCTGTCGATGATGAAAGAAGAAAGTACTATTACACTTTCTAAAGAAAAAAATATTCGAAGACTTCGTAAAATGGCTGTGTACAGACAACTGATCAGAACAACTAACTCAGCGTTTGATTTAGCACAGACACTACACAGTTCAGAAAATGTGTTCAATCATTTCTCTTCTGATTTGCGCATCTTGATTCGCGAACGGTTAGAGGTTTTGTTGAGCGGTCATGAACAGATATTGTTAAAATTTAATGGACGTGTTGACCCTGAAGGCGTAAACTTTATTGCTTACAAGTCTTCCCTTCGAAAAGAATTTATGAGTACATTCTTTAATGAAGCGAAGATGGAGTCTTATATGCATGATGATTATGGAGAAAGCAATGCCGTTATTCATATCATGTCAGATATCCTAAGTTATGAAGAAAATCTCATCCTTCTCAATCGATTGGTTACCAGCTATAGACACTATGATTGGTCAAAAAGCGAAGAGATTGAAAATATTCGAAACATTGAACAATAAAAGCTTGATTCGGCAATCATTGCCGAATCAAGCTTTTTTAGGTGTATTTATTTTTATCCGCTTTACTGTATTCCTGAAGTCGTGTCAACAGGTACAATTAGCTGTTCCATAAACAGTTCAGACATTAATTCTTCACCTTGAGAATTTAATAAAGTGCCATCTTCTTGTAAAACAGTTGTTAATTCAATATTTTCTGCTGTGAGTCTTTCTGTATATGCCGCATGCAGATCAAACACGGGCATATTATTTTCTTCTGCTGCTTCTATGCCACTGTTCGTATATTGAACGTAATCCAACATACGAGAATTCAGACTATTTCCAGCGCTATTAGTTGGATGGGGCGAGACTAGTACTACTAAAGTATCCGGAAGAACTTCTTGAATTTGAGTAACGTTTCGTGTTAAATAATCTTTTGAATCCTCTAAACTAACGTCACGGACTTGGTCTCCCAACGCTGGTATCATAAAGAACACTACTGCAGCATTCGTTTCAGCTAACTCTTGAGCCTTATTTGTAATGTACAATTCATATGAATCGGTCTCAGATGCTGTAAGAAGTGTGCTTTTAACCTCCAGATTTAATTCAGTTTCTAGGGTATTTACCGTGTTTCCAGTCCAAGATTCTGTTTCTGGTAATTGTCCATAAAAAGCAATGGCTATTTCTTCATTCTGTGTTCCTATGTATTTCAAATAATCCAAAACGGATAACTGCTCACGTTTCTCTTCATAAGTCGCTGGATCAACAGTTTCAATAGTTCCTTCTTCATTGTCTGCTGTTTCTTCTTTTTCTGCTGCAGTTGAAGTAGCGTGTATCAATTCTTCTTGCTGTTTATCGGAATAACTATATCCTAAATAGACAACTGCTACAGTGAGAAAAAACAATAAGACAACCATTAAGATGCCTTTCTTTTTCACACTTTTTCACTCCTTAATTTTAATTTCAATTGTTATTATAGCATACAAAAACAGGTCACCATCACTAATTTCACGTTGACATGACCTGTTTCTATTTTTATCCCATTTTTGGAATACTCTCACAATCAGCAAAAAGACCTATTCTTTATGTGATAATTGGCGGTACCGTTCATACCAAATGTCCATGTAGGCCTGTGAAAAAGGACCTTTTCCTTCGTTGATCCAGTCCACAAGAATTTTCACATTTTCTTTTAGTATGTGATCAATATCTTCAGGATACTGCCATTTACGACTATGGTCTTCATACTCATCTACATCCAACAACCGTTTCTCGCCGTCTGGAAATACTTTGATATCTAAATCATAATCAATATATTTTAACCCTTCTTCATCAACAAGAGCTGGTGAGGCAAGGTTGCAATAATAAGATACTCCATTGTCACGGATCATTGCGATGATGTTGAACCAGTATTTTTTATGAAAATAAAGAATAGCAGGTTCTCTAGTTACCCATCTTCTACCATCTGCTTCCGTTACTAAAGTATGGTCGTTGCATCCAATCAAAGATTGATTACTGGTTTTTAGTACCATAGTATCTCGCCACGTGCGATGTAAACTGCCGTCGTGTTTATAGCTTTGGATTGTGATGTACTCTCCTTCTTTTGGATGATGCATCGCTAACCCAACTTTCTTTATCTCAAATAACTTAGATGAGATTTTTACTTTACCACGAGTATGAAAACACACTCGAATCATTAAATAGTATACCATAACCTTTTTAATAAAGTAAAAAAAACGTTGGATAAACAAACTTTTTTATTTGCTGACATTTCACCGTAGTCATGTCAGCTGAGTGCCTAATTTTTTTCAAATCTCTTCTTATAAGCTGCCCACATTTTCATTTGCGGTCCTGGAAAAGTGTATTGGTCAAAATCTTCTGGATTTACCCAAGAACAGTTTTCTGGTAGAGAATTGTCCGGTATGGTATTTATTTGCTGCCCATAATACAACGCCATATGCCATTTAAGATGGCTGAAGATATGGACCTCTCCTGCAAATGGTTCTTTTATCAGTACAGGTTCCAACCTATATTTCTCTGCTAGCTCTTGTGTTACATCTAACGTATGCTGTTTTACTTTTTCAGCATCCTCTAGTTTGACCAGCTTACCACGCACAAAAAAGTCGCTTAAGCTTTTTTCTTCAATCAATGGAAAAGTCCACATATTAGCCAATAAACCATTTGCAGGGCGTTTTTCCAACAGAAATTCTCCTTTAGCATTTTGAATGATCATTCCTGCATAATAAAGCGGTTTAGCTTTTTTCTTTTTACTCTTAACTGGATATTTCTCCCATGTTCTATTGATATAGGATTGATTAAACTCTTTCACCGGACTATTTTCTGGATGGTAATTCTTAGGCGTACAAATAGTGGCCCCCAGATCCATTAATGCTTGGTTGAAGTCGCCTGGTTTATAAGGGTCGATGATTTCTCTTAAGATATCTTCAAATATTTTTCGATTGGCGGGAACAGCAATATCTGCATCAATTTCAAATAAACGACTCAAGATCCGCATGATATTCCCATCCACAGCGGGCTCTGGCAGTCCGAAAGCCATACTGGATATGGCTCCAGTTGTATAGGGACCAATCCCTTTTAATTTGATAATTTCTTTAGGGTCATTTGGCATTTTCCCATCATAGTCTTCCATAATCTGAATAGCCGCTTTCTGCATGTTTCGAACACGCGAATAATATCCCAATCCTTCCCATGCTTTCAATAGAGTATCTTCTTCTGCGTTGGCTAAAGCTTCAATCGAAGGAAAAGTACGCATGAAATTTAAATAATAGGGGATGACAGTATCGACCCGCGTTTGCTGCAGCATAATTTCAGATACCCAAATACGGTATGGATCATTATTTTTTCTCCATGGCAGATCTCGCTTTTCAATATCATACCAACTCAGTAAAGTTGCTCGGAATCGCTCGATTCTCTCTTCTGACCACATTTTTATCCCATCAATCACTCTTGCTTCATGGTTGTTAACTGCTAACTTATTCATTCGTCTTCTAATTCCTTTTCTTCTATAAATTGATTGATCAAATCACCATTGAAACCTTTTTGGTAAAGACTAGCTTTGACCTTTTGAATTTTTTTACTTCCTTCAAGTTTAGATTGTTTTCGCCAAATTTTCTCACCTTGTTTTTTCAGCGCTTCGTATTCATCGTCTTCATCTTTTTCAGTATCCACTTGATTTAATATTTCGGTTATTTCATCATTGTTAAACCCTTTTTGCATCAGACCTTGTCTGACTTTGTTAGTTGTCTCTTTAGAAGAACTTCGCTTTGTCCGTTTAAGGACTTTTTTAGCAGCTGCTATCCCGTTTTCAACTCTTTGATCCATAGGGTATTCCAGCAAAGCTTGCTCAATGACCGTTTCTTTTATACCTCGCTTTTTCAATTCTTGACGGATATTGTATGGACCTTTTCCATTTAGATTAGCCGCCGTTCTTGTGTAGCTTTCCGCATAAGTGAGATCATCAATGTACTTCATTTCTTTCAATTTTTCAATCACGTTTATAGCTGTTTCTAAACTAAATTCATGTTTGACTAGGTCATCTCGTACTTCTTTTTCTGACCGCAATGAATAACTCAAATAGTTCACTGCACGAGAAAATGCCTTACTGAAATTATCTTCCTGTTCCAGTTGTTGTTGGAACTCTTTCGTGACTTCCATTCCTTTAAACAGAACATGTTTGACTAATACTGCTTCGTCTACTGGGAATGCATATTCTTCATCTAAATAAATGTTGTATCTGCCTTTACGTTTTTGTGTTTCTATTTTAGTAATTTTAGGGACAGATTTATTTGAATTTGATGGTTGCTCATTTGGTATCAATACCAAAGCCCCCACCTCCTAGCTCTTATTTATTTCTCTTATAATAGCGTACCTCAAACAAACGTTCGAATCAATGATTTTCATTCTAAAAAAAGTCCTTTTATCTAAAAAAAACTGCTCATCCAGGAAAGTCTTTTCTTGGATGAGCAGTTGGTTGCTCTCTAATATTTTGTGTCTTCGAATCCACAGAATGCGTCTACTGGAGATACGCCTTTGAATTCAGAACGACCTAACATTTTGTCGACTAAAGCTTTCATTGTAAATTCCTTACTGTCATAAGCATTGATGTATGTTTGTACTTGAGGCACATCAGCCAAATGGAATGGAGATTGCAATGAAACAAAGATTGTTGGTACTTCACGTACATAAAATGGAATGTCTGGAGTACCTTTTGATGCTGGCCATTGAATACGTTGGTCAGTATTTGGATTAACAACAGCTAAATTAATGATCAAGTCATAATTTTCTGTTAATTCAGAAATCGGACGTTTTTGTGCGTATACATTTGCTAACGCTGCTTTTCTCTCTTCTTCAGGCATCTTCATAATTTTTTCTTCAGCAGATTCCCAAATCGTTACTTCGAATCCTTCCGCTTCAAGCATTTCTTTCATTTTATCAGATGGCTTACCAGAATCACCGATCATAGCACCAAACCCACCTTGAGTCCCTTTAACGTCTACCAACAACACACGTTTGTGCGAGTTTGGAGAAACCGGGAAGATGTTTTCGTTGTTTTTAACCAATGTAATGGCTTGGTCAGCAACTTCTTCAGCGATTTTTTTATTTTCTGGAAGACCGATTTTTGCCATTGCTTCTTCTTTAGTAGGAAGCAATGCTGTTTTGGCTTTTTTGTGCAAACCTAGAGCAGCTTTTGTTCCTAAAATACGAGTCAACGCTTCTTGTAAACGATCTTCAGTGATCACGCCGTTTTTGTATCCATCCATCATCCATTGGAAATCTTCATCTGGATCATTAAAGAACAAGAACAAGTCAGAACCTGCAGCAATAGAAGCTGGAAGCATATCTTTACGTTTCATAGCACCAGTTAAAGCAACCATGTGACTTGCATCCGTAACAACTAATCCATTGAAATCCATTTTATCTCTTAACAAATCAGTTAAAATATATTTATTGATGGTTGCTGGAAGTGTTGCTTCTTGAACAGTTGCATCAGGTTTGAAGTGACGTACATAAGAAGGTAATGAAATGTGACCAGCCATGAT
Source organism: Desemzia sp. FAM 23988 (assembly GCF_045528365.1). Classification (NCBI taxonomy): domain Bacteria; kingdom Bacillati; phylum Bacillota; class Bacilli; order Lactobacillales; family Carnobacteriaceae; genus Desemzia; species Desemzia sp. FAM 23988. The sequence continues at coordinate 45,731 of NZ_JBGQQS010000013.1, read as the reverse complement.
AGACGGTAAACCAGCATCAAATAAAGAGCTGTAAACTTTACCAAATGTTTGATCCCATTCTTCTACAGAATAGTGGTTAGGTGCAAATGATAAATGTTGGTCACGTTCATCTATTCCATCCCCGGGGAAATGTTTTGCAGCTGGTGCAATCCCACTTTCTTGAATTCCTCTCATATACTCTAAAGACAAATCAATCGTTTGATCCACATCTGCACCCAAGTACGAGTTGAGATGATTGGGTTACGCCAGTTGCGTAAAAGGTCAACGATTGGAGCAAAACTCCAGTTACATCCGATAGATGCTGCTTCAACTCCTGAAACACATCCCATTTCATAGGCATATTTAGGGTCGTTTGTAGCAGCGATTTTCACTTCATGACCAATGTATGTTCCATCAGTACAAGCACCATTTCCACCTGCTTCAGTGTTTGCTGCAATCAACAAGGGAATTTTACTGTTTTCTTGCAAAATACGGTTTTGTTCGTATACTTCTTCTGCTGTACCTGGGTTATAGCGAACAGCTGCAATATGATAATCGTTTATTATACCTGTTAAATATTCTTCTGTACGGCTTGAACCCATATTGATAAATAACTGCCCAATTTTTTCCTCGTCCGTCATACTTGAAATAGTGTTTTCAACCCAGTCGATAGATTCAGCATCTAAATTATAAGGTTTGGCAGTTAAATCTACTTTCATTATTCATTCTCCCTTCAATTTGTAAAACGTTTTCTATTTCATTATAGAAGAAATTTCAGGATATCACAATACAAAACAGAGTTTTATTATACATTTTTTTTTGCTTTATGATATATAAAAAGCTTGTTGGGCAGTAACTGCCCAACAAGCTAAATAAAAACACTCAGTTTTAATTATCGTTTAGCGTCTCTTTATTAGGATCATCCTCCACTATTCCATATATTGGACCTCTGTCTACTGAACCATCTAATAAAGGATCTTCTTCATTTCCTACGATCGTTTCTTGTTCAGGTCTGATTTTTTTAGCTTCTTTGACTTCTGGGGTCTGGTCATCAGAAGAGCTCTCATCTCTTGCTTCAACAACCGCATCAGCTATGCTCGTTACCGGATTGTTCAGACTATCGTTCAAAATTTTATCTTCTTCAACAATAATAATGTATTTTCCACTTGTTAAGTCCTCTTCAAATTTAACTGCATCATGCATTTCAATTCCATATTGTTCTAAAGTGGCTTCCTCATTTGAAGCAGAGAACATACTTTTGAATCGATTCCATGTTGATTTGTCTTCTACCGTCGCTACTTTATCTACTTGTACCGAAGTCAGCTCTTCTAAATTTTCCCGATTTCTCTGATTTGTGATGATAGTAATATCTCCCGATAAATAGTAACTTTCGTTCAATAACCGCCGCACTGCTTGTATGGTTTCTTCTATTGAAGTGTATGAACCTTCTATTCTTTTTCCCATAACCATCCTCCTTGCGTTCCTTTAATTAGCTAGTGGTAAATTCTCCCCCATCTACATGTAACACTTGTCCGGATACATAACTTGAATCGGAACAAGCTAAGTATACATAAGCTCCTGCTAATTCATAGGCTTTGCCAGGTCTGCCGAAAGGACCACTTTTACCCCAAGTTTTTAATTTTTCTTCATCAAATGTAGCAGGAATCATTGGTGTCATAATTGGACCTGGAGCTACTCCATTTACTCGAATTTCTTTCTCTAGGATTTCAGGATGTTGTGATAGTGATCTGGTAAAACTGACTATTGCCCCATTTGTAGCTGAGTAATCAAGGAAAAGAGGATTTCCTTGATAAGCTGTAATAGAAGCGGTGTTGATAATGGATCCTCCTTTTGGCATATGAGGATAAACAGCTTTTACAAAATAATACATGCTGTATACATTAGTACGGAATGTCCGATCAATTTGTTCAGCCGTTACATCTTGCAGTTTTTCTTGAACATGCTGTTCACCTGCATGATTGACATGAACATCTATTTGCCCCCAAGCATCTGCTACTTGTTTTACAACATCTTTTGCGAATTCTTCATTTCCTACATCACCTTTAAAGGCTAACGCCTGTACCCCAATTTCTTCCAAACGATTTTTGGTTTTGTCAGCATCCTCATCGTTTTCGTAATAAACGATCGCCACATTTGCGCCTTCTTTTGCAAATGCAATCGCTGTGGCTTGGCCAATACCGCTGTCGCCACCCGTTACAATCGTATTTTTCCCCTTTAACTTTTCTGCGGGTTTATAGTTTGGGTCCTCGACTTCAATTTCTTGTGGAACATCTGCCGTAGCGTCACTCATCAGATAATCTTTTTTTGGCTCTTGAGATCTTAGCTCATCATTTGACATATTCATTTCCAACCTCTCTAACTTTAATGGATGTTTCTTTTTAATGAATGCATTTTCAAATCTATTCACCATAAAGATATCAAAAAGAAGGGTTAGATACAAAAAAGACGCTCGAAAATAAGGATTCTACACTATTTGATGTTGGTAAGTAGAAAATACATTTTTTCAACTCTAAACCGATTAGAAACTCATTTTCTAGAAATTTATGGAGGAATATCGGGTTGCATAGCCATGAAGAAAGATGCAAGTCTTGAGCCACGGTTTAAACATCAAGGCTAATACCGCCTTGATGAAAAACACACTTTGAACATCAAGGCTAATACTTCCTTGATGAAAAATCCACTTTGAACATCAAGGCTAATACTTCCTTGATGAATAACACGCTTTGAACATCAAGGCTAATACTTCCTTGATGAATAACACGCTTTGAACATCAAGGCTAATACTTCCTTGATGAAAAACGCACTTTGAACATCAAGGCTAATACTTCCTTGATGAAAAATTCGCTTTAAACATCAAGGCTAATACTTCCTTGATGAAAAATTCGCTTTAAACATCAAGGCTAATACTTCCTTGATGAAAAACGCACTTTGAACATCAAGGATAAAACTGCCTTGATGAAAAACGCACTTTGAACATCAAGGCTAATACTTCCTTGATGAAAAATTTGCTTTAAACATCAAGGCTAATACTTCCTTGATGAAAAATTCGCTTTAAACATCAAGGCTAATACTTCCTTGATGAAAAATTCGCTTTAAACATCAAGGCTAATACTGCCTTGATGAAAAACGCACTTTGAACATCAAGGATAAAACTGCCTTGATGAAAAATACGCTTTAAACATCAAGGCTAATACTTCCTTGATGAAAAATACGCTTTGAACATCAAGGCTAATACTGCCTTGATGAAAAACGCGCTTTAAACATCAAGGCTAATACTTCCTTGATGAAAAATTCCGTTTAAACATTAAGAACAAAATTAGCCGGCTTGATTCGGTTAAATAACAAACTTAAATCAACCAATAAGCTGCATAATAAAATCTCTACCTTTTAGGAGTCAGCACCAAGGTGTTCACATGATTTTCCATCAGCAGCCCCATAGGTCGGAGGAAATTTCTTTACCAACATTAGAAGATGAAGAACCAAAATAAGGTACAGAATCTCTCCATAAGATAAAAAAAAGAAGCTAGAACATTTTGGTTCTAGCTTCCCGTTTGCTTTATATAGTTAACTGTATATATTTTTAAACGATTCTTTTAGTTCTTTCTTTCGTCATCTTCGATCGTTTTGCCGCCAGCATCTTGGTACTCATCGTTGTAATAAGCATCACTTTCTGGTTGTTCTGTGTTTTCTGAAGGTGATTTTTCTTCTTTTTCTTCTGCATTTAAAGGTGATAGTGCGGGTTTTTCAGTAGATCCTTCAGTATAGCCGGTATTTACTTTATCAGGATATTCATGCGTTCCTTCATCTAAAGTAACGCTTGTTTCATCGCCTGTTAATTGCGGTGCTTGTTCATCATCCAAACGATTATTATTTTCATTGTTATTCATAATATCCGACTCCTCACCTTTATTATCTTTTAATGCATCGTCAAAGTGTTTATCTTCTCGAGAAGATTGAGCTTTGCTGGGATCAAAAGTCTCCTTGTCGCCAGGAGCAGGCTCATATTCTTCTTTCATTTCTTCTCTAGTGTTTTCTAATGACTCATCCTGGTGATTGGAGACTTTTTTGATGTCACTAGATCCATTATCTTCAGCAACATCTTTGATATTTTTTGGCACTTCTTTATTGACCAATATTAGAATCTCGCCATTTCTCAATGCTTCATTATGCCTTTGAGCTTCTGCATCCTCAACACCATATTCAGTCAGTGGACTATGAGACTCATCTACATCATAATTGCCAAAGCTCAACATCTCTTTAGCTTTATCCCAGAAAGACAATCCTTCGTTCGGATCAACTGCATCAACTTCAATTAATGACATATCATCTAATTCTTTTTGATGATTAGAGTTGTTATCTGTAATAACAACAATTTCCTCTCCCTTGTATCCTTCATTCAACAATCTTTCTACTGCTGCTAATACTTCTTTTGAGCTTTGATAGGTTCCTTCTATTTTTCTTTGCATGCTTCTCACGCTCCAATTTATTTTAGAAACTAGTTGATTGTTTGATCATAAAACAGTTGTCCTATTTTCAAAATAATCATATCAAAAACCTTTAGTCTGTTCAAAGAAGATGACTTACAACACCAATACAAGTTGCATCTCTGTTCAGTGTGGAGGACGCCCTTTTTATTTTTTTATCTTGGAAAGAATAGGTAGTAACACATCTTTTTACTTTTGCGTTATTAAAAATGTAAGCAGTCATGACAACCTTACAACACTAATTAAAGGAGGAAGACCACATGCAAAAAGAATGGAGCAAAGGAGCTATCGAAGTCTATTTTGAAGATATTGAGAACGAGGATTTTATTCGTCGAAGCTACCCAAATATTATTGCAGATGTAAATGAATCTCAAGTAGCTGAATTTACAGATGCTATCGAATCTTTGTCTGAATTACCGCTAGGACATACAGTAATTGTAGAAGAGTATAAATATACTCGCTAAACCAACTCAACTCATTAAAAGGAGGAATAAACAATGACAAAAACATTAGAGCTAAAATTCAGCACCAGTGCTGGTAAAACTAAAACAATGAGTGTGAAAGACCCTATTCTCGATCTATCCCCAGAAACTGCTCAACAAGCTATGGATAAAATCATTCATTTGAATATGTTTGATATAGATGGGGTTAATCCTTACGCGGGAAGACTTTCTGCTCGTTATGTCGAACGTATCTTAACAGATATTTTTGAAACTGAATAATGACCATTTGTTAAAGAAATAATAAGTCCTGAATAAACTCGTCCCTACAACAGGCTGGACCAATCAATATTGGTCTGGTCTTTTGTCTTTAAAAAGCTGCTCTAAGCTGATTTACTTTATTGCTTATATGAACAGGAGGAAATTATGACATATCCCATAGAAAAGCAACTTCTTAATCTCAAACAAAAACCGTTAAAAGACATTCGCTTTATTATCGCCCACGAATCAGGAAACCCAAAAAACACAGGGCCAGACGCTTTAAAAAATGAAATCCAATATATGTCACGTAATGCTAGGGAAGGCGGAGCCTATACAAGTCATTGGGTTGGAGCTGGAGGAAAGATCGTCCAACTGGCTCAGACAAATCTTATGCAATACGGTGCTGGTGCAAATGCCAATCCTTATGCTTACGCTCAAGTTGAACTAGCCCGCACAACGGACAAAGAACAATTTAAAAAAGATTACGCTGCATATATCTGGCTATTGAGAACACTGGCTGCGCAAGCTTCTATCCCTGTAACATTGAATACGGGAAAAACACTTAAAGATAAAGGGATTAAAACTCACCATTGGGTAACCCAACATTTAGGCGGAACCACTCATACAGATCCAGACAATTATTTAGCTGGTTTCGGAATCTCTTTAACTCAGTTTGCCGCTGACGTTGAAAAAAAGACAAAGCCTAAAGAAGAACATATTGTTGATTATCTCACCCATATTGTCAAAAGAGGCGATTCGCTTTGGGGAATAGCAAAAAAATATGCTACTACAATCAGTTGGTTAAAGACTGTCAACCAGCTCCCTTCTGAGGTGATTTATTTAGGTCAGGAATTAAAAATCACCCAACAACAACTGACATTGAATAAAACGCAGATTATCCAACAAATCCAACGGACTGTCGGCACTTCGCCTGACGGTTCAGCCGGGCCTGATACTAAAAAAGCGATTCTTCAATTGTTTCAACGGGCTGTCGGTTTATACCCAAGCGGTATCTGGAGCGGTGAAATATCACAAACGGCTCGTGCTCTTTTACCGAATGACGAAGGTTGGGACGTTTACGCCGTCCAAGCAATGCTTTATTGCAAAGGATATACCAATGTGGGCTCCTTAGATAAAAAATACGGTCCTAAAACAACTGCCGCCATCAATCAATTCCAAAAAGATCACAATCTGAAAAATGACGGCAATTGCGGTCCTAAAACTCAAACAAAACTTTTTAATTATTAAATGTATTAATGTAAAAAGCCAAGAATCAAGGCTTATCCTTGATTCTTGGCTTTTATATTGTATGATTTTTCCAAACGATTCATCAAAAGTCATATTGTTTATATAAATGATTGATCGCTTCTTTTGATTTTTCCAGATTTTCCAAGCTCGATTCATAATAATTGGTGACATAAGCATAAAACAATATATCAATGGCATACATTTGTGTCAATAAAGAAATGGTCGCCCCGCTTCTTAACGGGGGTTCTTGTGCAAAGGCGGTTTTTAAAGCTACATCTGTTTCGTGGCTCAATGTATTTTCTGTATTGCGGGTAAGTGAAACGGTCTTGAGACCGAATGATTTAGCCATTTTAGTTAAGGCAAGTACTTCTCCTTTTTCTCCAGCATTTGAAATCCCCAAAAATAAAGCGTCTTTATCCGAAGCCGCCAATGATGTAGCTAACACATGCTGATCCTGTATAAAAATAACTTTTTTTCCAATACGACTAAACTTCTGTTGAAAATCTTCTGCTACAATACTTGAAGCCCCCAGACCAAAAGGATAAATAACCGAACTACTGTAAAATAATTTAGTAGCACTAAAAACAACCTCATCAGCTAACGTATTGTTGGTTTCTTTGAAGACATGGTTTGTATTGACGAGCAATTTCTTTTTGATTTTAGCCAACTCTTCACCAGGCAGAATATCTGTATATAAATTGTCATTGATTCCTTGCAAATCGGCTGAAAGCTGCAATTTTAATTCTACAAAACCCTTCAGCCCGATCGAGTGGCAGAACCGAATAACTGCTGCTGAACTAGATCCTGCTTTTTGAGCTAGTAATGAAGAATTCATATTAATAATAGAGGCCGGTTCTTGCAAAATCAATTCCGCGATTTTCTTTTCAGACAAAGGTAAAGTACCCTTTTTCTCTTTAATGTTTAATAAGATATTATTTAACATGTGTGTGCTCCTTTTAAGCAATCTTACTTAGGTCAATTTTAGTTGAACAAATCTGACTAAAGGAAAAAGGCACCTAAACTGATCACAGCTAGTTGCCTTTTAGTCTTCCTTTTATAGTATATAGTTTAACTGATTAATAGTCGACTACTGTTTCACCATCAATTTCAGTTGTCGGTAATTCAGTTGGTTCCATAGCTTCTGCAGGTACTCCAAAGAAGTAGGTTGCTAAGAATCCACCAGCATATGCTGCTAATAAACCTAGTACATAAGCCCACCATAATCCATCAGCGATCAACGGAATCAAGGCCACTCCACTTGGTCCAATAGCTGTGGCTCCAACTCCACCGATCAATCCAATGACAGCTCCACCGATTCCTCCACCAATACAAGCTGTAATGAATGGACGACCTAATGGTAATGTTACTGCATAGATCAATGGTTCACCAATTCCTAAGATACCAACTGGTAAAGAGCCTTTGATCATGTTCGTTAATTGTTTGTTTTTTCTGCATTTTGCCCATAATGCGAAGGCTGCTCCAACTTGACCAGCACCAGCCATAGCCAAAATCGGTAATAGCAAAGTAGACCCTTGTGAAGCAATCATTTCAATATGAATTGGCGTCAAGACTTGGTGTAGTCCAAACATAACCATCGGCAAGAACAAAGCCCCTAAGACGAAACCAGCAAATGCTCCACCAACATTTAAGACCCAAGTGATTGCACCTACGAGAGAAGTAGAGACAAAACCAGCGATCGGCATGATCAAGAAGATGGTAATCAATCCGATTACCAGTAAAGAAATCGTCGGAGTCACAATAACATCTAATGAATCCGGAACGACTTTGCGCAAGTTCTTTTCAACGATAGACAATAGCCATACAGCTAAGACGACTCCGATGACCCCGCCTTGTCCCGCTGCTAAAGGTTCACCAGTAAAGATGTTGGGTAATGGAGCTTCTGGAGTCATACCGGTTAAGTAAATGATTCCCCCGACAACTCCTCCAAGTCCTTCCGTAGCTTTAAAGACTTTAGCAGCATTGATACCAATATAAATGTTTAGATACGTAAATAGTCCGTTTTTGATGATATTTAATACTAAGACAATATTTTGCCAAGTTGCTGCATCGATAGCTTCAGCTGTCATCAAGTTTTGGAGTACAGATGCAATCCCGCCAATGATACCAGCTCCAACAAATGCAGGAATCAGTGGTACGAATATATTCGCAATTGATTTTAGAGCACGCTTGAATGGAGTATTATTGCGTTTCTTTTGTTCTGATTTAGTTGCAGCTGCTTTTCGTTCTGCTTCAGCTCTCCCTGAATTTGTGCCTGTAGAATCGACTTCAGCGGGACGCCCTTTTTTCATTTGAGACATTTGGTTCGCTACTTTAGTAACGATTCCAGGGCCTAAAACGATTTGTAGAGTATCGTCTTCTACGACCCCTAATACACCATCTACTTTTTTCAAATTATCGATATCCACTTGATCATAGTCTTTGATATCTAAACGTACACGAGTCATACAGTTGATGACATTCCCAACATTACTCATTCCGCCAACTTGATTGTAGATGTCTTTAGCTAATTTTTCTTCTTTTGCATTTGCCATTCTTTTTTTCCTCCTTTATATGTGTTTTAATCTATTGTTTTTCTAACAAAGCCTTTTGCTTCCGTTAATTTTTGTTGTGCTTCATCTTTTGCAGTGTTCGTTAAAACCATAACAATAGCGACTTTGACTTGTTGGTCAGCAGCCTCAAATGCTTCTGCAGCGACTTCATAAGAACATTCCGCAGCTTGCATAATGATTCGTTTTGAACGTTCTACTAATTTTTCATTAGATGGTTTAACATCTACCATCAGATTTTGGTATACTTTTCCAACGCCGATCATTGAACTGGTAGACAACATGTTCAACACTAACTTTTGCGCTGTTCCAGATTTCAGTCTTGTAGAACCGGTCAAAATTTCTGGTCCTACTTCTACTTCAATCGGCAATTCTGCATACTTGCTGATTTTTGCGTTCTTATTGCATGAAAGTGAGGCTGTAACGGCTCCTACTGCTTTAGCATACGTTAAACCGCCAATGACGTAAGGTGTTCTGCCGCTTGCAGCGATTCCGATAACAATGTCATTTTCATTCAAATCAATAGCTTGCAAATCTTCTTTTCCAAGAGTCTGAGAATCCTCTGCTCCTTCAACTGCTACTGTCATCGCCTTCATTCCACCGGCGATCAATCCTTGTACCATAGTGGGTTCTACACTAAACGTTGGGACACATTCAGCAGCATCCAATACACCTAAACGTCCACTGGTTCCAGCTCCCATATAAATCAGACGTCCGCCTTTTTCAAAACTAGCCACAATCGCTTCAGCTGCTTTTGAAATAGAAGGCAATTCTTTTTCGACTGCCGCAGCTACTTTTTTATCTTCTTCGTTCATTAAGTGCAAGACTTCGCTGGTGGACAGCTCGTCCAAATTCATCGTTTGTTGATTTCTGGTTTCTGTAGTTAATTTATCTAAATTCAATGTCATTCTCCTCTTTTTAACCCTTTAATTCTTTAACTCAAATTGACTACCGGCAACACACCAGTCTAATAATGACAAATCTTCTTTTTTGATTTGAGCTACCACGTTTACTTTCTCATCTGCCGGCAATTCATGGACGACTACTTGAGTTTCTCCCATATAACGTTGGTATCTATTGTTATCTAACGTTACCGCTCCTCTAAATCTGCTGCTTGTTTCATGTGGTTCTATTTCAGTTATCTCTTTAAATCGCGCGTCAGCACTTCTCAACACATCTTTTGCCGGATCCCATCGGTTTTGATGTTTTCCTAAAATACGCTCGAAATACGGCGAGTGATTGATTGGTTCGACATGAAAAAGAATCGTGTCTTCTTGTATATAGTGTTTAAACTGTTCTAACGTTACCGCCGAAATCGTGGGATCCCCTATATAAACAGCATCTACTGCACAATCTTTAAGTGATTCCAATGCTGCTGCTAAAGGGTGCAGTTCTCTATGGTCTTCTAAGGTAGGCAAATGTTGGAAAAGCGGTCCTCTTAGTTCTTCATCTCCAGACACAAATGATGCTACCGTAAAACCGATTTCATTTAGCCACACGTTTTTTTGCTGAAACACTTCTTTTGCTAAGCCGGTTTCTGGCCTTGGATAATAATTGTGCATGGCTGTCATTTTATGGAAATTGGCTCCATACTGGACTAATTCTTCCACATCCTTCTCCGTAATCGTACTAGCATTCAACGCTATGTCCAAACTGTGAGACATAAACGCAATTTCTTGGTTTGTGAATCCATAGTCTACTCTCAACCCCGTAAGACCAATATGTTTCAATTTCTCTAAAGAACTTGCAGAATGTATCGAAATTCCTAATTTTTCTAAGGCACCTTTAGAGATATCCGCAATCAGCTCCATGTCCCATTTTTTGACTAATGATGCTAAATCCGTTAATCTCTGCATGTACTGATCTGCGTCTTCTTCTGGAATATGCAATGACGTAAAAACACTCGTAAACCCTGCTTCTTTCATTTCTTTTAAATATTGTTTTTTATCTTCAGTTAGGTCGATGCCTAAAAATACAGATAATCCAAACATAGCATTCCTCCTTACAGCGTTTTCTTTTTCAACACCATAGTACCACATTGAAATTTTATTTCAACACGTTTTTTTAATTATTTATAGATATACCAATATTTATTAAAATTTATTTAAACCATGATATAACATCAATATAAGTTAGATACCACGTAAAATATGTATTCGTTTTATTTTTTTATTTTATATTCGTTTCGATTTTTAAACTTCACATCAGTGTGTTATGATAAAATTAAATTTCATCACAGGAGGAATCACAATGCCACAACTTTATTTTGTTCGTCATGGAAAAACAGAATATAATCTAGCAGACCGAGTTCAAGGAGGGGATATCGATTCTCCCCTTTTACCAGAAAGCAAGCAAGATGCTATAAAGACTGGACTAGCTTTACAGATGGTAACTATTCCGCGTGTCATTGCCAGCCCGCAACATCGGGCTGTAGAAACGATGGAGTTGATTACCAATCAATTTCAACACCCTTTTTCTGTTCATTTCACAGAAGAATTTCGAGAATTCCGTTACGGTGACTGGGAGGGTGCTTTTATTCCGGAGTTAAGAGAAAATTATCCGGAAATGTTTTATCATTTGCGAGAAAGACCGGAATTATACAACCCCACTTCTATAAAAGGGGAAACCTATAGAGACTTGATCAAACGTGGAACTGATGTAGTTCATAAAGCTTGTACGGCTTTTCCAAATGAAGATATCTTGTTTGTTGGCCATAGCATCACAATCACGTGTACCCTATTGTCATTACTTGGAAAAGAAATAAAAGATCTCCGCTCTGCTCCTCCATTAGACAATACCAGTATTTCAATATTGAATTATGAAAAGGACACCTTCCATTTGGACGCTTGGAATAAAACCAATCATCTTCATTAGTTCACTGAATCAAGCAAAACCACATTCTAATATCGAATGCAGCTTTCCCTGATTTGTCAAATATTCGTAACATTTGCTTCTTGATCCCATCAGCTTTCATTTGTTTCCGTCATCATACAAAACAAAAGTTTCAGAACCACCAAAATCTAATCTTATAGAAGAAAAAAATATGCTATACTATATAAGGGAATTTAAGCAAAGCTGAATTTTTGTTAAATATACGATAAAGACGCCGGTCTTTGTTTAGGAGGATGACCGTTAATTGAAAGGAGATAAAGACGCAGTGATTGTATTGGCAGGAATGATTGGATCAGGAAAAAGTACTTATACCGCTATGATTTCAGAAGCACTGGGAAGCGAAGCTTTTTATGAAAGTGTTGATGATAACCGTATTTTAGAAAAATTTTATGAGGACCCTAAACGTTGGGCCTTCTCATTGCAGATTTATTTTTTGAACACACGTTTCAGAAGTATCAAAGCAGCTTTCCAACACAAAAACAATGTATTGGATCGCTCAATCTATGAAGATGCTTTATTCACTCGTATCAACTATGAAGAAGGAAATATGAGCGAACCTGAAATGGATACTTATCTTGATTTGTTGGATAACATGATGGAAGAATTAGACAGCATGCCTAAGAAGTCTCCTGATTTGTTGATTTATTTACGAGGGTCTTTAGATACTGTTTTAGAACGGATTGAAAAACGCGGTCGTGATTTTGAACAAATTGATAAGAATGCAGGTTTATTAGATTATTACAAACATCTACATGGCCAATACGATGAGTGGTTCAACAGTTACGACAAGAGTGCTACTTTAACGATCGATATCGATCACTACGACTTAGAAAAACCAGAACATGCTGAAGCTATTTTAGATATCGTAAGACAACGCTTAGCAGAAGTACGTGAAGAAGCTGTTTTGGCTTCCAACGGTACAAAATAACTCAGCAAACCTTAAATGATGCTGAACTAAAAAAGTACTACTTTCTCTCTTTTTTGGAGATGAAAGTAGTACTTTTTTATGTAAGTTTAATTTTTTGATCTCACTATTGAGATTATTCTGTTATATTTTTTCAAATTGTTGGCTATGGAGACCAAACAGATTCCTAGTTGGTGATGGTGGCTAGTAAAGGATTAGGTAGATTAGATTGAGACGGTATACTTCATGACTTAACCTTTAGATACCAGCTTTTTGTTAAGTAGAGCCTCAATACTTCACATTCTAACACTGTGATACCAGCTTTTTGTTAGGTAGGCCCAAGTATCCTTCTCTATATCACTTATATACTGACTGGCCCATCAAAATAAACAAGGACCTAAAGGCAAATAATCCAACTTCTTCAGCAAGAATTAAATAAAAAGCAAGATGCATTCCCAAATTTATTGGTTGAAAATTCCAATAATTTTACGAATGCATCTTTTCTAGAGACTTATCGTCTCAGTACCTTTATTATTTCATTCAATTGGCCAGGCTGATGTCAAGAATCTGTCTTCTCTATCCAAACACAACCTAATGTTTGAGAAGCCGGAACAATAGCAGAATATTTGCCGTGATTATCATAGGCTCTAAAGTACAACTTTCTTTCTTTATTGTATCCATATGCGTAAACCAGCAACCAATGATTTTTGTACTTGCTGCCGAATATTTTTGCAGTACCTACTGCCACCGGTATAGGGTCTTCACGGTTAAGCAGTTCCACTACTTTTCGTTCCGAGACGAAACTCATCTTAACGTTTAATTCTGGTATATCTTTTAGCACATAACTCAAACCTAATCGTAGATCCCAAGGAAATGTCCCTTTATAAGGGAAGCGATCATCCACAACCGTTCTCAACCCTGCCAATAATTTTTCTTTAGACAATTCTGCACTGTAATGATGTATGAACGTATCGTCTACTAATGCAGCGCTCACATAAGTCCCACAAATACCGGGTTTTTCTCGATTGATCCATTTTTGATATTTCTTAAATCGTATTGGCTTTAATCCTGTCCATGTTGTAGGGTAAGAAGGCTTTTTTACTTTCTCCATACATATTCCTTTCTTTATCGACCGTTTACCTAAATATACCATATTGATTCCTAAAGTAAAAACGCCTCTTTTAGGCTGAAAACACAAAAAAGTTTATTCACCAGCAGTCCTTGCAGAACGGCCAATGAATAAACTCCTTCTTTTTTATGCTGCATAAGAGCGGCATAGTTCTGCACATTCAAAACAAACTTTCGCACATCTTTGGCAGTGGTCGTGGTCGTGCTTGTCGCATTCTTCTCCGCAAGCTTGGCAAATAGTTGCACAAAGCTGAATCAATTCTTTTGTTAGTACACTTTCACGGGTAACATAAGTAGACACTAGAGCACAAATATCTGCACATTCTCTATCTGTACGTATACAATCCACCATCATTCCCACATGCTCTTCTTCCAAACAGGCATCAAAACACTCATTACATACTTGTTGGCAATCAAAGGCTTTCTGCGCAATTTCTTTCAGTTTCGTATCCATCTCTATCTCTCCTCTTCGTTATGTTTAACCATTTTTAGTATAAAACTCTCGCTAAACAGCTGCAAACAAAACGCTTCCTCCATAGATTAAACACAAATAAGAGCTATCTACATATAGTAGAAAACTCTTATGGATGATAATACTTTTAGTTTTGAGGTCTATTTGCTTCGATATACACTTTTAATTCCTCACGCATTGGCAATCCTTCGTTATCTCCTTGATTCTGCACTTGCAGAGAGCCGATTGCATTAGCACGAACTGCACTGTTTTCCATGTCCAATCCATCTAGGTAACCACTGATGATCCCGACTGCAAATCCATCTCCAGCTCCAACCGTATCAACCACTTCTTTTACTTTAAAGCCTGGGACATTTTTCAATTCTTCCCCTCGTTTTTTAATGAATGCACCCTCTGATCCTGTTTTAATGACGACATATTCCACGCCCATATCTAAATAAAATTGAGCAATGACATCTTTGTCATTGGATCCCGTTAGAATTTTCCCTTCAACAATACCGGGAAGTACAACATTTGCATAACGAGCCATGTTATTCAATACTTTAATCATCGTTTCTTCATTTTTCCATAATGCCGGACGCAAGTTAGGGTCAAAGGTAATAAAAGTCCCTGCTTCTCTTGCTTTTGCCATCAAATGATACACAGCTCCACGAGTGATTCTGTTCACTGCAGGCGGAATTCCCGTAACATGCAGCAACCGAACATCTGTAAAATCAAGATCCATCACGTCTTCTATGGAAAAGTTGGAAAATGAACTGCCTTTGCGGTAATAAGCCGTAACAGGATCTCCTTCTTTCGTTTTGTTTTTCAGCATGATACCAGTATTGCAGTCATCGTCGAAAGTAATATGATCTGTCCCAATGTTCTCGCTTTGAAGATATTTGTAAATGTATTAACCAAATGGATCTTTTCCTAATTTAGTCAGGAAATTAACATCGTATCCTAATCGAGCTAAACCAGTCCCCACATTAACTTCAGCACCTGCGATTCCTTTAGAGAAAGATTTCCCTTCTTCCAGTTCGCCATAATCATTTGCAATAAACATCCCCATTGGTTCTCCAATTAATATTACATCGCTCATACTTTTATTCTCCATCCTTTAATGTTGTAGACTTGCGTATTTTCAATTCTCCTGGCAGTTCTTTGTATACCACAGTGTTCTCTTGTTTTTCTTTATTGATTTTATCAATGAGCAATGCTCCGCTTTCTTTGCCCAATTCATATGAATTTTGGGCGACCGTCGTAATTCCCGGGTTGACAATAGAAGCAGATACAATATCATCGAACCCGCAGATTCCATAATCTTTCCCAATTTGTTTTCCGATTTTATTGATTTCCTTTAAGACATTCATCAATATCAATCCATTTGTCGCAATCAGGACACGTGGTTCTGGAAGTACGAAAAAGTCCTTGATGGCATCCCTTAGTTCTTCCGCATTTTCTTTGTTAGTCGTGTAAGTATTCAGTTGAACTTCCTCATGTTCTTTTAAAACATCCTGTACAGCCTGAAGTCTGTGAAGCTGTACCGTGTTAGATTCAATCGTTGGTGCAAAATAACCAATCGATTTAAATCCTTCTTCAAGTAAATGATGAACTAGCGCTTTACTCAATCCATAATTATTTGATGTGATGCAATCCAGGCTTTTGTCGGAAGTGTTCTTATCCAATAAAACAATCGGAATTTCCTCGTTTTTTAAAGATGTTAAATAGTCTTCGTTCATTCCAACGGTATTTATAACTAATCCGTCTACTTGATTGTCTATAAAACGCTGAATGTGTTTTTGTTCTTGTTCTTTAGATCCGTCTGAGACTGCAATCATCAAGGAATAGTTGAGTTCATTTGCTTGATCAGACAGTCCTTTAATGATGGTGTTGGAAAAAGGATTCTCAATATCTGCTATCACAGCTCCTAACAACATACTCTTTTGTGATTTTAAAGAACGCGCAATATTACTCGGACGATAGTCCAATTCCTTAATGACATTTTCAATCGTCTGTCTTGTGTCTGCAGACATATAATCAAACTTCCCATTTAAATAACGAGAAATCGTTGTTCCACTAACATTCGCTGCTTTAGCAATATCTTTTAACGTGACTTTCTTTTTGGCCATTCGGATACGTCACCTGCTCTTTTAATTTGATTAATTAGTTTATCGGTTTAGTTAACCGGTTTTAGAAATCGTTATCATATAATTAAAGTTTAGTCTTTCCTCTTCCTTTTGTCAATGGCGTTCTTCAAAGAAGCCTAGGAAATGCATTAGTTAGAGTTCGCCCATGCTGGGCGAACGAAAAAAGGCTGAGATCAACTCTCACCCTTTCTAGATAGCTTCTTTAATTGTTTTATCCATTTTAATTTGCTCAATAGGAAAAACTCGATGAAGATTTAAATAAATGAAATTCATCATCGGGGCAAATATGAGGGCTCCGATAATTGTTCCTTCCCGAATAAAAAAAGAACCGTTGAACAACAGTGACAACAGTACGGACGCAACAATGATAAGGACATCTGCTCTTTGTCTTATTTCCCCAAAACTGGCTCTGGTATTTTTACTTAACACCATGCACAGTGATTCTAGTGGAACACTGATAAAATCTAAAGCCGTGCATAAACCAACTCCTAATGCAGCAAATAAATTCCCTAGAACTAAGAAGAGTATATTCATATAGTATTCTTCTAAAGTAATTAAAGGCAGTACAGAATAAATCATGACATTCACTACTTCACCAATCAACAAAGAGAGAGGTATTTGCATCAATTGAAAAAGTTTAAAATCCTTTTTTTGGATGAGCATTTGTACAAAAACAAATGTAACGTTGACCAGAATAGAAACCGTTCCCACTTTAATCGTTGTTAATTCACTAATTCCGCTGTTTAATGCATCAACTGCGGAAACGCCAATAGCTGCTTTAATAGATAAACTTGCGCCAATTCCTATTAACGTAACACCAAACATGACACAAATGATATTGCTCAGGAATTTTTTCGTCACTGCTTTTCCTCCCATTTCTCCATATTAAATAGAACTATACTTAAACTCATCGTCTAATGCAAGAAAGCTTTCGGAAGTTCACTCAATATTCTTTTCTTTAAATGTTTGGAATTATCCAGATCCGCTAGTGCTGCGTTTCGAATCAGGTCTTTTTTCGGATAGAAAAAGACACAATTGTTTTTACGTTTCAAAAAAAAGCAACTGCAAATCTTGCTTTACAGTTGCTTCTACCTAGTTAATTAATACTCATTCAAAACAGCTTTCAATAAATTAGGATAATTGGTGATTATGCTGGTTACTCCAGCTTCAATCAAGGGTCTCATATGCTCCTCTTGATTGACCGTCCAAGTATTGATCTCTAAATGATTGTCTTTAATATTCTCCAGTACTGAAGAATTTTGCAACATAAAAAAACCTGGATGGACACACTCTACTCCTAAGTCACGAGTGTACTTGCCAAAATCAACAATCCAGTCTGCAGACAATAGCCCACATTTAAGTTTAGGATCCAACTCCTTTATTTTTTGGATCGTATAATGGTTAAATGAAGAAAAAAGAATAGAATCTTTCACGTTGTATTTTTGTACCAAATCAACGACTTTTTCTTCGATTCCAGGATACTCGAAAACATTGGTTTTCAATTCAATATTCGTTACTAACTGTTTATCCCTTGCCCACTCTAAATATTCTTCCAAGGTAGGGATGAGTTCTTTTTTAGAAATATTCGTAAATTTGTTTGCTGCATTTAGTTGGCGTATATCATTAAGAGTCATATCTTTTACATAGCCTTTGCCATTTGTCGTCCGATTCACTGTTGTATCATGAATCACTACCAATTCTTGATCTTTTGTTAATTGAATATCCAATTCGATTCCATCGATTCCTATTTCAAAGGCTTTTTGAAAAGCCAGCATGGTGTTTTCTGGGTATTTCCCACTAAAACCACGATGAGCAAAATTTAAAGGTTTCATTTACAATTTTACAACTCCTTCCTATAAACTAGTATAATAAAATTATACTATAACCGCGTTCAAAATTTATTATTCTTGGACAAATGCTTTTTTCAGCATCTCCATAAAATAAATGAATAGCAAGCATAACCCACTTGGTAAGAACATGCGTTTTTTAAATTATTAATAATTCTAGCTAAGTGAGTCGTCGCTAGCTTAATCATCAAAAAACTAAAACCGTATCAATCTCCTCGTATTTTGAGACAGCCTTTTTCCAACTTTTAAAGATTAAAGCTACAGGTAATATTTTTTTACGACCGCTAATTCTTTATCTAATTCATAAATTAACGGTTGTCCTGTCGGTATCTCCAGCTCCATGATGTCTTCATCAGAGATTTCTTCTATATACTTTGCCAATGCCCGCAAAGAATTTCCGTGGGCAGCTACTAAGACTGTTTTTCCATCTAAAATGGCAGGTGCAATTTCATCTTCCCAAAATGGAATGACTCGAGCCAAGGTAGTTTTCAAATTTTCTCCCATAGGAACGATTCGTTTTTGCAAATGAGAGTACCGACGATCGTTTAAAGCGGAATGAGGATCATCCGGTTTTAAAAGCGGCGGCAACGTATCGTAAGAACGACGCCATAGCTGAACTTGATCAGCACCATATTTTTCAGCAGTTGCCGTTTTATTTAGTCCTTGCAACGCTCCATAGTGACGTTCATTTAAACGCCATGTCTTGATTTCCGGTACCCATAATTGATCTGAATCCTCCAACACAATATGACAAGTCTTAATTGCCCGCTTCAAAACAGATGTAAAAGCTAAATCTATTTCAATGCCTGCCTCTTTTAACTTCACCCCTGCTTCATGAGCTTCTTTCAACCCTATTTCACTCAGACCGACATCGACCCAACCGGTGAATTGATTTAGTGCATTCCACTCACTTTGCCCGTGTCGTATAAAAACGATTCTACTCATCATTACCCCTTCTCTCAATAATTGATCTCTATTTTCATTCTAACCCTTAAACGCAAGAAAATGCACATAGAAAGCATTATCTAACGAATAAAGCCTGAACAATCTTTGAGGTTGTTCAGGCTTTTGCTGGATATATGAGATTCAGGACCCGGTTACGGGGATGTTACGCATTTACAGCTGTTGTTTTTCCTAATTCCTGTTTTAAATATTTTGCCAATTCCAACATAGCAAATTTACCCGCTGTTACTTCTGCGTCTGCATTGTAGTTCGTATTGGTATTGACATCATAAGCATAGGTTTGACCATCTTCTGTTTCAATAAACTCAATAGCGGCTACATCAATCCGTTGTTTTTTTAAAAATGCTTCATACAGATTGATTTGCTCTTGTGGCAATCCGTCTTCTTTGATATTGAATTTATTGGGTGTTAACATTTCCGGTTCTTCAGCTGGACACATTTCTGTTCCAATTGGAATTTGGCAATTATCTGCTGGGCAAAGTTCAAAACCATCACTAGAGTCTACTTTGACAGCGTAAAAGAATCTTCCACCAATGAATTCTGAACGAACAATGTGTCCATCAGCTGGACGTATATATTGTTGGATCAAGCTGATTCCATCAATTGAATCCTCAAATTCAGGTCCATACACATAATCTTTCAAATCTTGAATGGTGTACATTAAACGAACCCCTAATCCTTTACCCGCACGATTGTGCTTAATGATAAATGGGAAACGATTCATTTTTTCTGCTGCTTGAATAATATTTTCTTTTCCAACAGCTCCAATAGTTTCTGGAGTAGTAATACCATTTGTTTTTAATGCTAAATGCTGTTTTAATTTGCTGACTTCAAGCTCAATTGCTCCGGTACCATTGATGACGGTAGCTCCAAAACTTTCTAACCAATGCAATAAGTTGTCCGTCAACTCAGGAGCATAACGATGGCCACGAGTGTGCGAAGAAGCACTCATTCGGTTGTAAAAAATGCCTTCTGGTGGAGCGGATTGAATATCTACCATCCCCTCTGATAAATCCCAGTTTTCGTACGGTACGGCTAATTCATCAAGACGAGCCGTCAAATGTCTTGTCCAATCATCATTTTCGTGAATAATGTATACTTTTTTCATGCTAAAACACTCCATTTCCTATTCTCTATTATGCCGATTTAACGGATTTTTTTCTACTTGACAGCTCAGCCACTTTAAGCTGTCCTTCAGTTTTCGCTATCACCACTGGAGCTAATGCATTCCCTACCACATTTAAAGCCGTCCGACCAGCGTTTACAAAGAAATCTATGGAAACCAATAACGCTACCCCTTGAGGAGGCAGGCCTAATTGTGTTGCCGAAGCTAATAAGACAACCACTGCTCCAGAAGGTACAGCGGCAATACTTTTAGTGATGATGGTCAAAAACAACGTCAATACAATAAAATCTGTCCCATTCAATGTTGCTCCATATAAATTGACGACAAACATAACAGCCATACTAGTGTAAACAGCCGCTCCTCCAAGATTGAATGAATACCCTAGAGAAGTAACAAATGAGGCAATAGATTCTGGAACTCCGAATTTTTTAAGACGTTCAATCAAAGAAGGCAAGACAATACTGGAACTTCCTGCTGAAAAAGCCAGCAAAGATAAATCGCTCGTCTCTTTCAATAATGAAAAATACGGCACTTTAAACAACAAACCTACTAAAGGATAAACTACAAAAGCCACTAACGCATAAGCAATGTATGCCCACAACACAAACTGACCTAATGAAAGTAAGTTTCCTACTCCATATGCAGCTACATCATATGCTAAAAAGCCGAATACTCCAATAGGAGCAAGAGCAATCGCATAGTTGACCATTTTAAACATTGCCTTAGACCAAGCATCAAAAAAAGTAATAACTGGTTTAGCTTGTTCGCCAATTGCAACTAACGAGACTCCTAAAAAGACACCGAAGAAAATAATCGGCAATAGATTTCCATCTGCAAAAGCTTGAAATACATTACTGGGGATAATGCCCAATAAAAAAGTTCTGAAATCAATACTGTTTGCTATTCCATTTAACGTTTCCGTACTAACCGAATCTACTAAAAAGCCGCTGCCTACATCGCTCCATAAACCGATCAATAAGGTCATCACAATAAGAGCTGTAGTCACAATAAAAAAGTATCCAAATGATTTCAGAGCTATTCCGCCGAATCGTTTAGCTTTGCTGATCTCCACGATTGCCAAGACGATCAATGGGAAGATCAATGGTACAATCACCATTTGAATCGAGTTCATAAAGATTGTTCCTAAAAATTCTGTTTCCGTTCCTAATTGGGGACTAAAGTACCCTGCTAAAATCCCGATTACCGCTCCTATTAAAACCTGTACCATCAAACCAGGCTTTTTGATTCTTTTGACTTTCTCCAATACACTCACTCCTATTCTTCGAAAATAAAAAAGCACATGAGAAATGGTTATTCTCATGCACCGTTATTCTACCTATTTGGTTTAGCTGAAAAAGAATACAGTTTTCCATTGAAAACCGCATCACTCAATAGTACGTTATTTACATACTATGGATATTTAACAGAAAGAAACCGCATACGATGATAACTGGTGACATGAGTTTTTTGAACAACATGAACAACAACAGTTAAACATCAACATTTGGTTTCCTCCTCTTTGTATAGTATTTTTTGAGTTTTATTTCTAGATCAAGTGCGCACTTAATCGAAACTGAAGTTATCATAACAAACGAAAAAAACTCTGTCAACAGAAATACTCTTTGTACCACGTCATATGCATGAAAAATACTTTCTCTCAAAAATTAAAGTCTTCTTTTTAAAACGTTCTCTTAATAAGTAGGGGCGGCTCTATGGGGTGAAATTTCCTCCGGAATGGACGGGTTTGCTTGCGGAAAGCCATGGGACCGTCTGGAGCCTGCAGTCTTCAGACTTTCAAGCTTCAAACGAGTCACAGCTTAAAAAGCGTGTCTAAGTATTTCGGGAAGTTCAAAGAAAGCAGGTCTTTCTCATAATGAAGACCGAAGTCTTCCACTTCACTCAGCAGATAGAAAATCTCATTCATGTCGCCCACCTCCGCATTTTTCTTTTAGCATACCAGAGACGAGAGGATTCGTAATTCTATTTTTTATTTAAATTTTTTCATGCGTATGACGTGTCTTTTTACGACCAGACCGCAATAGTTGCTGTCGATATATCAAAAGGGAGTATCCCATTTTGATATACGCCCTTCCCTTTATCTTTTTTCTAAACTCTCATACTCGGCAACTATTTTTGAAATGAGCTCTTCATCCGTTAATTTCGTCACATGGCGAACCACTTCAGCAACCGTATTTTCCGCAAATAGTTGGCTTAATTCTTGACTTTCTTCATCATTCTCATCGCGGTAACAAAAAGCTTTCGCTACTGTCTGGATCAATGCCTCTACATTTAATTGACGTTCATAGGCTTCACGAATCGGTTTTATGAATCGTTCATCATACCCTAGTTTTCGAATAGGCGTTCTGCCTACTCGGCTAATGTCATCCGAAATAAAAGGGTTTTTGAAACGGCTTAAAATTTTGTCCATGTATTGTTGGTGCTCTGTTGCATCAAAGTTCCATTTTTGGATCATCAATGCTCCTGTTTCGTTCAGTACACTCTTCACATCTTGTAAGACGGCTTCATCTCTCAAAGCCTCATCAATCATGTGATACCCGGCATATTTCCCATTGTAGGCTGTAGCAGCATGACCTGTGTTTACTGTAAGCAATTTTCGCTCGATGAAAGGATTTAAATCTTTGACATAATGAACCCCCTCAATCTGTAACGCTGTATTTTTCAATTCCTCACTGTCAACTACCCATTCTTTATAAGGTTCGACAGTAACGCTTAATACATCCTCATGAGTCTGAGCTGGAACGATCCGGTCAACGGCAGCATTTGGAAATCCAATGTAACTCTCCATATAACTTAGATCTTCTTCTGTTAAGTGCTTAGTCACTTCTTCTTTTAAAAAGCTGCTGCCCCCTATCATATTCTCACAGGCAATGATATCCAATGGTTGTGTACTGTTGCTCTTTTTTCTTTGTTGAATTCCTTGAGCAATCAAAGGTGCGATATACGGCAGAACTTTCGGACCAATGGCCGTAGTAACAAGATCTATTTCGCCAAATAAATCAACAACTTCTTCAGGATTTGTTCCATTATTGATACCATAAACTTTATCAATTTTCACTGTTGATTTTTCTTCTTCAGCCAAATGAATCGTGTAGGAATTATGTTGGTTCAACGCATCAATAATGTCTTTATTCACATCTACAAAAGCAACGGTAAATCCGTTTTGATTTAAAATTTCTCCAATAAACCCTCGTCCAATATTACCTCCACCAAAATGTATAGCTTTCATTTAATCGATTCCTCCCAACAACTGAACGATTTCACTTTCCGATTTCGCATCAGCCAGTTTCACTACATTCTCAATTTCTGAGCAGTACACTGCAATTTGAGATAAGATATCCAAATGTTCATCACCGACTCCAGCAATTCCAAAAACGATGGTCACTAATTTATCTTCATCTGGTTTTCCAAAATTGACTCCATTTGGAATTTGTACTACAGAGATCCCAGATTTTTTGATGGATTCTTTTGATCCATCTGTTCCGTGAGGGATCGCAATAAAGTTGCCCATATAGGTAGAAACGGTTTGTTCTCTTTCCAACATAGAGTCAATATAGCTTTCTTCAACATATCCTCCTTGTACCAGTAATTTCCCTGCTGCTTTAATCGCCTCATCCTTGCTTTCAACTGTCTGATTTAATAACACGTTCGTTTCGTTTAAAATACTCATCTACTATTCTCCTATTCACTAAGCTTTTATTTTTTCTAAATACAAATGATTTAAAAATTGACTGATCAATTCTTTTGAGCCTGAATTAAATAATTCCATATTGACGGAACTTTCTACAATCGCTGCACTGATCGCCCCTAATATATCTTGCGTTTTTTTACTTAATGGATCGGGACCCAGCATCATCAACACACGTTTCATCTGAAGATTCTTCTTATCCATAGCCTGAATTTGGAAGGGATGCGATAATTCAAAAATAGCAAAATAAGGTTTCAGGACCGCTTCATCAATACAATGAAACAACGCCATATTGGTGCTAGGCAATCCAATAGGTGCTAGTACCATTCGTTTGACTAATTTTTCTTTTACCTCTCTAGTATTTGATACGATCTCCCCTTCAAGCCTCTGGCACATTAAGGTTAGAGAATCCTCTATATTTGAGGGATTATTGATAAGAATCAAATCAAAATTCTCTAGAACAGTATTCACTTCAGACAATTTTTCGAAGAAATCTTTAAAATCATTCTCTTCTGCATGATTATGGGAATACAATTGGTCTTGCATTTCCTTTTTATTTTTCTTCTCTGCTAATATTTGTCGGGTGTACAACTTGATACTCTTCACCTCATCATCCATTAGAAGAGGCGTGACCACTTTATACTCCGTCTCAAAACCTTGAAGAAATACTGTCGAAAGAATCAAATCGTATTCTTCGTAATGCACATTGCTCAATTGCGAGATTTGGGAAATTTCGATCTCTGTAATTTCAGGAATGTGCTTCTTCAACCGGCTTTCCAAGATTTTGGCTGTGCCAACCCCGCTTGAGCAAATAACAAGTACGGACAACGATTGAGTACGTGGATTTCGTTCATAAGCAGACGCAAAATGGATAACGATATAGACTACTTCATTCGACAAAAATTTCGTACTTGGAAAAATGGTTTTTAAATTGTTTTGTACCGAAAAACTGATTTCTTCATACTCCTCAAAAATCTTATTGAGCAACGGATTATTGCTTTCTGGCATAGGAGCTTGTGCTCTATTTAATGCTGCAGATACGTGCTGCAGCAAATCCTGATATAGAGTCTCATCCAGATAAAAATCCCAACCCAGATCTTTTGAAACCAGCCGAATCAATTCACGAACTTTATACCCTAGATTGACATCAAAATCTTCATAAAATTCATTTTTTAGAGGAATGTTCAGCCCCTGAATCTGCAGAGCTAAAAACTCCTTTTCTTCTATGGGTAAGGTTTCCAAATGATAAACCAATTGGATATTTTCCATAATTTTGGTTGCCATCATTTGACTTTTTTTACTATGGGCTATCGTCTTTGGTGTATTTAATTGAATCTCATCCAGCAACAGCCCCAGTTTCATTCGTGTAATAGAAATACACAATAGAATGACCAAACGTTGAAATTGAGTATCCGTCACTTCTTCGGTATTGAATCCCGCTATCTCTTTCAATGCCTTATAAGCATATTCAAGATCTTCAGGATTTAATTCATCCAGAAAAGGGTTATGAATGTTTTTCCACCGTTCTTGTTTTAATTGATTGCTTCGATCAAACAATTGAAAAAAATCGTATTCGTTGATTTCACTGGTAATCAGCCCGCTGATGATCAAACGCCGGTTACTTTCAGAAGCTTCAGCTATGATTCCTTTTGCTTTTCGCCTGTTGATTCTAATTTGGTACTCGTTAAATACTTCTTCAATAGAGACTAAATCTGACTGAATCGTTCCCACGCTGACATTTAAATCGATGGCAAGAGACTCCATTTTGACCTCTTCTTTTTCCATCAATAATGTGATGATCAATTTGCTTTGCCTTTGTTGGACTGACAGTTCTTCTAGGGGAGAGCTGACTTGTTCTTTTAGTTTTTCTAAAAAAACATCTTTCCCGATCAGACGATACCCTTTCGTATCTCGAGTCAACTTTATTTGGAACTGAGCTAACGCACTTTCCATACTGGAAATGACTCTATAAGTGGTACGATTGCTGACAGATAATTGTTCACTCAAATAATCGATCGTCACACCATTTGGTTGTTCCAAAAATATATTTACCAATTTCTTTTCTCGATTAGATAGATACAATTTCCTCCTCCTCTCTGGAAAAAAATTTCTCATTAAATCAATAAACAGGAAAGCAGTGTAAGATAAATTACACCACTTTCCTTATTAAATTTTTATGAATGGTTCAATTATTGTTCTTTCAAACGATTCACAACTTCATCGTACTTAGGACTGCTTAAGAAGTTATCTACAGACACATGAGTTGCCCCAGGAGTTTTCTGAGAAGCTCGGTCCGTTAATTCTTCTTGTGTAATAACCAGTAACCCTTCTTCATCTTGCAAGTTGCTGATAGAAGAATTTGTAACAGGAATGTCTAATCCCGCTTCTTTGACTTTTTTACGCATTAGAGAAGCTCCCATTGCACTTGAACCCATTCCTGCATCACAAGCAAAAATAATTTTAGACACTGCTGAATCACTCACGTTGCTCACTGAAGTTGTTACAGGAGCTGTAACAGATTGACCTTTTGATTGTGACTTAAGATTTTGAGATTCTTGAACTTTAGCGTCAAATTCTTCATCTGAATCTTTTACTTTAGTTGTTTTCAATATCAAAGCGGCTACTGCAAAGGAAACTATTGCACCTGCAAGCACCCCTAGAATAACGCCTATGTGACTGCCTCTAGCCGTCATCCCTAAAATTGCAAAGATTGAACCAGGAGATGCAGCTGCAACTAAGCCTGAACCCATGAGTACATTTGTAAAGGTACCAGCGATCCCACCAGCAATAACAGCTAAGAACAATAATGGATTCATCAATACGTATGGGAAGTAAATTTCATGAATCCCACCAACAAAATGAATAACTGATGCTCCAACAGCAGAAGATCTAGATGAACCTTTACCAAAAACCATGTACGCTGCTAAAATACCTAAACCAGGACCAGGATTAGCTTCTAATAAGAATAGAATCGATTTGCCTGCTTCGGCAGCTTGTTCAATACCCAATGGTGTCAAAATACCATGGTTGATAGCGTTATTTAAGAACAAAATTTTTGCTGGTTCAATAAAGATATTTGCTAATGGAAGCAAACCAGCATTCATGATCCACGCTACGCCTTGACCCATAATATCTGTCAAGGTTTGAACAAATGGTCCAACAATATAGAAGGCAATGACTGCCATGATAAAACCAATAATACCGCTTGAGAAGTTGTTGACCAACATTTCCAGTCCCGTTTTAATTTTGTCTCCAAAGACTTGATCAAATTTCTTGATTAAATAACCGCCTAATGGACCAAGAGCCATAGCTCCAATCAACATAGGTACTTCTGAACCCATGATGACACCAAATGTAGCGATCGTTCCGACTACTGCTCCACGTTGACCATATACGTTATACCCACCTTGATAAGCAATCAATGATGGCAATAAGAATTTCAACATTGGATCTACAATAGTGGCCAATTGTTCATTTGGTAGATAACCGTCTCCGATAAATAAGGCAGTAATAATCCCCCATGCAATAAAAGCGCCAATATTCGGCATCACCATCCCACTTAAAGCACTACCAAACTTTTGAACGGCCGACTTTCTTCCTGTATTTGACTTTGATACTGTTTGTTCCACGACATTTCCTCCTTTAAATAATATTCCTTTTCTCATGTAAAAGCTTACAATTTATTGAACGCGTTTTCAATGCATCCTACTGTCAACTTTGTCACGCCCGTTTGTGTCAAGAGTGTGTTTACTATATACGCTGACAGCACTACTGTTTTTAGAGTGCCTATTTGCCTCCGCGCATTTCGTATAGACCAATTTTTAAATAAAAATAAAACAATTCATTGACATCTTTTTGCTAGTGCTGTACTATTTAGTTGTTCTCGTTGCCAAGCGTTCCTGATATTGTCTATACCAATTAAATAAACTGATTAATATCGTACGTTTTACGAGCTGGTTGGCATCTACTACACGCAAGTTAAAAATTAAAAAATACCATAGAAAGTTGGAATAATGAATGTGCGGAATTGTAGGATATATCGGAAATAAAGATGCAAAAGAAATTTTGTTAAATGGTTTAGATACTTTAGAGTATCGCGGGTATGATTCAGCAGGAATCTACGTGATGGATGATCAAAAAACGGGTCATTTATTTAAAGAAAAAGGACGTATTGCTGCTTTACGAGATAAAGTGGATGAATCTGTTTCGGCTTTTTCAGGGATCGGCCACACACGTTGGGCAACTCACGGAGTTCCAAGTGTAGACAACGCTCACCCGCATCAATCAAACAGTGGTCGTTTTTCTATCGTTCACAACGGTGTTATCGAAAACTTTACAGAAGTACGCGATGCTTACTTAACTAATGTTCCATTACACAGTGATACAGATACTGAGATCATCGTTCAATTGATTGCTTGGTTTGCTGAATCTGAAGGATTAGATACAATGGATGCTTTTAAAAAAGCTATCGTTACTTTAAAAGGTTCATATGCTTTAGCATTAGTAGATAACGAAAATCCAGATGTGATTTATGCAGCAAAAAACAAAAGCCCTTTACTATTAGGTACTGGTGATGGATTTAATGTGATTTGTAGTGATGCAATGGCTATGATTCGTGAAACGAATCAATTCATCGAGCTGATGGACGGTGAAGTAGCTACATTATCAAATGAAGGCATTCAGATCGAAGATTTATCTGGTGAAGTGATCGAACGCGATTCTTATACCGCACATTTAGACGCAAATGATTTAGGTAAAGGCACTTACCCATACTACATGGCGAAAGAAATCGACGAACAACCAGCTGTTATGCGGAAAATTGTCCAAAACTACCAAAATGAAGCCGGCAAATTAGAAATGGATTCTGAAATTTTGGAGGCTGTTTTAGCTAGTGACCGTATTTATATCGTAGCTTGTGGTACAAGTTACAATGCGGGATGGGCAGGAAAACAATTGCTTGAAAAAATGACTCAAATTCCTACAGAAGTGCATTTATCAAGCGAATTCGGCTACAATATGCCGTTATTAACTGAAAAACCATTCTTTATCTTCTTATCACAAAGTGGCGAAACGGCTGATAGTCGTCAAGTATTAGTCCAAGTAAACGAAATGGGTTACCCATCTCTAACACTTACTAACGTACCTGGCTCTACTCTTTCTCGCGAAGCACAATTTACATTATTGTTGCACGCTGGTCCAGAAATTGCTGTTGCTTCTACTAAAGCCTATACAGCGCAAATTGCGGTGCTATCTATTTTGGCTGAATTAGTGGCCAAAGCTAAGGGATTGCCTATCGAAATCGATATTGCTCACGAAATTGGGATCGTAGCCAATGCTATTGAATCCGTTATTGATGACAAAGAAATTTTTGAACAGCTTTCTTTAACTCATTTGAGTATCAGCCGTAATGCATTCTATATTGGACGCGGTGTTGATTACTACCTGGTTATGGAAGCTGCCTTAAAATTGAAAGAAGTTTCTTATGTTCAAACAGAAGGCTTTGCGGCTGGAGAATTGAAACATGGAACGATTGCTTTGATTGAAGAAGGCACTCCTGTTATTTCGATCATTACAGACGGAAAAACGGCTGGGCACACACGCGGAAATTCACATGAAGTTATTTCTCGTGGAGCTCACAGTATGATCATTGCTATGGAAGGCTTAGAACAAGCTGGCGATGCTTATGTATTACCAAAAGTTCATGAATTATTGACTCCTCTCGTGAGTGTCATCCCGACTCAATTGATTGCATACTACACTAGCTTGCACCGTGGTAATGATGTAGACAAACCAAGAAACTTGGCTAAGAGCGTTACCGTTGAATAATGTTTCGATAAAGCTTCTGCATAAACGATGAATATCGTCTATGTGGAAGCTTTTTCCTTAGTTTTATCTTCATCAAATCATATCATTAGCCAAATGTGTCGAAAATTTGTACAATGTAGTTGTATCAAATAGCCAAGAAGAAATAAGGAGGAAATCAATAATGAGCAAATTTGTAGAAGGAAGTTATTTATCTATAGAAGAAGCACAAAAAGCAATTGACGTCTTAGTTTCTCGAGGGTATGCAGAAAATGATATTACATTAGTCACTAATTCATCTGTTAAAGATTCTATTTCAATGGACACAGATGTAGATGTGACCACGAATTATGATGGAGCAACAGATAACGATGACGACAAATCGATGTGGGATAAAATCAAAGATGTCTTTACTGTAGACACTTATGATGAAACTTCTTACGACTCTCCCGATTACAATCGTGATGACGATGTTTTATATAACTACAAAGAAGACATTGATAACGGAAATATCATTGTGCTAGTAGATGGTGACCCTAACATGGGTGCAGATAATGTAAATACTACTGACGCAGATACATTAGATACTTCAAGCCCTACCGCAGTACCGCCAGTAATTGATCCTACTCCATTGCCTGGAGAAGGTATTATGCCTGATCCTGCTTTAACTCCGGGAGATAATGTAGTGGCTGATCCGGATCCAGTTCCTGAGGTTGATCCAACTCTAACAGATCATTCAGTAGATGATACGGATAAAATCACTCTACAAGAAGAAAGATTAGACGTAGATACAAATGAAGTTCAAACTGGTGAAGTTAATATTAAGAAAAACGTTACTGAAGAAACAAAAACAGTAGAAGTACCTGTAAAACATGAGGAAGTAACGATTGAAAAACGACCTGTTACTGGTAATGAACCAGCTGATGGAGTCCTAGGTGATGAAGAAGAAATTACTATTCCTATTACAGAAGAACAAATTGAAGTAACGAAACGTCCAGTAGTTACAGATGAAGTTGTTGTAAACAAAGAAACTAAAGAAGAAACTAAAGAAGTATCTGAAACACTTCGTAAAGAAGATCTAGACGTCGATACTCAAGGTGATGTCACTGTTGATAATGATGATGACTTAAAAAGATCTTAAGCCGATTAGATGGTAAAGAAAAAGTAGGACGAATTCGTCCTACTTTTTTTCTGTTGATAAAAAAGCTCACCATACAAGTCAATCGCAAGATGATTTTGTATGATGAGTTTTTCTATTTATTTTCTTTTATCGCTTGGTTCTACTTGCACTTCAGTCGACTGTTTTTCTGTTCGAGTAATAGGAGCTTCAACAGGTTGATGCTGTGTACTCGTTTCCATACCTGAAGTGGAATGATTCGGTAAATGCCTATTCAGTTCATCCTCAAGACTATCTATTTGTTTCTTCAAACCTTCGATCTCAGCATTTTTTCTGATCAGCTCAGATTCTGATTCTCTTTTAGCTTGTACTACAGCCTCTTCTTTTGTCTTATCTGCTATTCTTACTTTGTCATCTTGATCTCTTAGCTTTTCGTCTTTTTCTTTTAGAGTCTCTTTGTTTTTTCTTTCTTTTGAAAGAGCCATCAGCCATGCTGCAACCAAACCTATCACCAAAAACCCTACCATGACTGCCCATAAAGGAACAGTCATTTCCGTAAATCCTATGTTCAGTTGCAAAGTGGCATCAATGTTCAAGAAAATCAATGCTGCAGCCAATAAAAGCAATATGATACTTATAGCTAGTCCCATTTTTTTCCTCCTTCATTAATCATCCTTAATGAATTCGATAAAAAGCCAACTTAATCTTGAGGATTTTGTACCGTTGCATCAGCTTCAGCTTTGCCTTGTTCAGCTTCATTCTTTACTTCTTCAGCTGTTTCTTTGGCAGTATCTTTAGCATCCTCTGCATCACTTTTTACTTGATCAGCAGTATCTTGCACTTGGCCTTTTACTTCTTCATAGCCGTCTTTTAGTGTTACACGAATATCATCTGAAGCATCTTTAGCTACTTGTTGTAAATCAGCACCTTTTTCTTTTGCCATATCCGCATATCCTTTGGCAGTCCCCATTGCTTCTTCTCTTTTTTTCATTAAATCTTTTCTTAACTCTTCTCCAGATTTTGGAGCAAATAACAATCCTAGAGCTGCCCCGATTGCTGCTCCTTTTAAAAATGCGCCTGCTTTTGTCATACGATTTCCTCTTTTCTATTCATTTTTAATTGCTTTATAAATTTATTATACGCTATTCTTTCGTTTTGCTAAACAATAACGCCTGTAAAATTGGATTCACGTCAATTCAATCATTTTTGAAACAGAAAAAGCTTAGATCAGTACCACCAATACAGATCTAAGCTTTATTATTTTAATTGTTTAAGTTAGAGTCCAAATCCTTTGAAACCACTATCGCCTATTGCATTTTTAGCTGCATCCATCAGTTCTTGGCGTTCTTTTTCATTGATTTCTCCGTCTTCCTTAGCCCGTTGAAAATCTTTCATTAAATCACCAATCTGCGCTTTATCAACATTCTTAAGTTTTTGTTTCAAATCATCAAATTTTTGACTCATTCTATTTAGCCTCCTCAATGACTTTTACTATACTCTAAGAATAAGAAAAATCGAGTAAAATGGCAAATGATATGCTTGTAGTCCCTCATTGAAAGATGCTTTGAACTTATCTAGCTGACAACTGATTATTTTTTATAGTTTATATTAGCATCATATTTTTTTGATTGACTGATGATCATATCACTCACTAATTTTTCCGCTGAATCAAATAACCAAATCCGTTCTTTATCAGCAAACCTCCAGCTTGTTGTTTATCTATATTTTTCACTACTTTTTCACTTGGTTCACATCTAATTTTATTTTTAGGTCTCCTCTAGTTGTATCCTCTATTTTGTATTGGCTATACAAAAAACTTCATCTAGCAACTACTGTTTACAACCCACTCACCGGAACACTCAACTTCTCTACCATTACATCAAACCACAACTGATAACCATCGCCATTCGGATGGACATGATCATCCAGAATAGCCTCTACAGCTACATGCTCTTCTTCTAATTCTGTCTGCATCAATTGATAGATATCGATTAAAGGCCAATTTTGTTCGGTAATAAACGTAGCGATTTCTTTATTGTACTGATCATAAGTTATTTTCCCGTCTGCAAGGAGTACATCATTATAGATCGTAGGATTGGCTGTCGTGAAAATAACCAATGTATCCGGCAGTTCTCTAGTAAAAGCCTCCATGATCCACTGGATATCGGCTTTTGTTTGAACAAGAGTATTTTGCGGATAACGATTATTATTGATTAAACACAACTCAAAAATAATCATGTCTGGTTCTTCTTCAATAACCGGCACAATTTTGTTGTTTTGTATCAGGTCCGAAGTACTGTAGCCGCTATAGCCATGATTCTGCACATTCACGTTGATCTCGCTATAAGCATTCAAATGCTGTTCAAGCAATCTGCCCCATACAGGCTGGGTCTCAGTTGCCCCTAACCCCTTTGTCACACTGCTGCCTAAAACTACTACATTCATTATTCCATCTCTTTGGGATACGAACCTAGCTCGATCTAATATACTTTCTCGCTGATAAGCATCTGAATTGACATAATTAGCCGTCATTGCTGCTTGTTTCCGGTCATTCCGGCTCAGTATATAAATACTGACTACGAATCCTAGCACCAGTATCACAACTCCGACCATATACCATTTTTTTCTGCTCTTACTTAAACCCCTCATTCGTGAAGCTCCTTATATACTATTCAAGTACGTCCAAAAATTCTTTATCTGCAGTATAACACAGAATATCATTCTCAGCAGAATCAATCATTCAAAAAAAAGCTGACTCTTTATTTATAAAAGAGTCAGCTGTTCCATTGTTTTTTATGGTTCTATATCATTTGACATTGGTAAGTGAAAAAAAATTAATTCTAAACCGTTAAAAACTCATTCCTAGGATTTTTTGGAGGAATACGGGGTTGCTTATAGCCATGAAAGAGGATGCAATGGGAATTACTTAGCGTTAGGCTTTAGCCGTTACGCTAAGTTTGACGCTTGCAAGCCTTGAGACGCGTTTCCGGCTCAAGGCGTTCCCATGGCTCTCCATAAGCAACCCCGTAGACCGGAGAAAATTTCTTTACCAACGCTAGAAGATGAAGATCTTTTTTTATTTCTTCTTCGTGCTTTTACTTTCCAATTCTTTCCCTAATTCAATAATGTATTGAGCTAAATCGTCTTTGATTTGCGGGTGAGTTAGTCCATATTGAATGCTTGTCTGCATGAAGCCGAATTTATCCCCGACATCATATCGTTTTCCAGTAAAAACATGCGCAAAAACCCGTTGTGTCGTATTTAACTTATCAATCGCATCCGTTAATTGGATTTCGTCCCCAGCACCTGGTTCTTGATTTTCAAGTATAGTAAATATCTCTGGTGTTAATAAGTAACGTCCGATAATCGCTAAATTACTAGGAGCCTCTTCTGGTGCAGGTTTTTCAACAAATTGACGTACGTTATACAGCTTTTCGCTGATTTGACGTTCTGGATCAATGATGCCGTATTTAGAAGTATCTTCTTTAGGTATCTCCATTACAGCGATATTGGAAGCTTTATTTTTATTGTATTCATTGATCAATTGTTTCGTCAAGGGTTCTTTATCAATCATCAGATCATCCCCCAACATAACAACAAATGGTTCATCTCCAACAAAAGCTTTAGCATGCAACACTGCATCCCCTAAACCTTTAGGATAAGATTGACGAATGAAATGCAACTTGATTTTTGTCGTTTCTTCAACCAGCTTTAACAACTCAAGTTTATTTTTTTCTTTTAGATTTTCTTCCAATTCAATATTGGAATCAAAGTGGTCCTCAATCGAGCGTTTGCTTTTACCAGTCACCACTAAGATTTCTTCGATTCCTGATTGAATCGCTTCTTCCACAATAAATTGGATCGTTGGCTTGTCTACGATCGGCAGCATTTCTTTTGCCATCGCTTTTGTAGCAGGTAAAAATCTTGTCCCTAATCCTGCTGCAGGAATAACCGCTTTTCTTACTTTTTTCATTTCTTTCCTCCTAGATTACTTTTTTAAATGACTTATTCATTCATAAGACTCTCTACAAGTATACTAAATCCAAACACCTTTTCCTAGTATAATTGGTCTACTCACCAAGCCTAAAAACGCTGCTAGAATAATCCAAATAATTTACTTCGTTTGATTTTCATTGGAGTCGGAGGGACAATAACTTCTCCATTTACCAAATCCTTCGTGACTTGTTGATATTCTTCTACTTTATTCGGACCATATTCTTTTTCCAACTTCTCGAAGGCTGCTTTCATATGGAATGAACGTTTATTGATATTGTGCGCATCTGAAGCGATGAAATGTACGAGATTAGCCTCAATCAGCTTTTTGCTGACTTGTTGGATGTCTTTCCCGAATCCACCCGTATAACTTGCTGCTGTTAATTGAGCTAAGGCTCCTTTTTCGATAAACGGCATTAAAACATTCGGGTCTTTTAGTACGGCATGGTTCCGCTCAGGATGTACAATCACTGGTGTCACACCTGAACGCTGCAATTCAAAGAACAAGGTTTCTGTATATGCAGGAATCGACGGTGTGGGAAATTCAATCAGCACATATTGATTGCTTTCATCAATAAACTGAACATTTCCCATTTCAATATCTTCCATAAGTTCACCGGTGATGCGAACTTCTTGTCCCGGAAAGAGGGTCAACGGGATACCTCTTGCATCCAACTCTTCTTGTACTTCTTCTACTAAAGGCAAAATATCTGGTTTCTCATTATCCCAATGTCCATTCTTGTAATGAGGGGTAGCCAAAATGTGAGTGATCCCTTCTTCCACAGCTGTTCTTGCCATATCCATGGAATCTTCGATCGTTTTAGCTCCATCATCAATGCCAGGTAAAATATGGCAATGCAAATCAATCATGTAAAACACTCCTTCATTTTCTATCAGAACAAGGCGATTTCTCTTCTATTTATTATAGCGAACTTCTAACCACATGGCTAGTAGCGAATTGACAACGTAAAAAGTCCCCACCCATCAGTGAGGACTCATTCTATTTGATTTCTATTTAACTATTTTTCCATTTCCATTCTGTTACTTCCGGTATATCTTTACCTTCTTCACGAATGTAATCATGATGTTTTTGCAGCAACTCATCCATTTCTTTTGTAAAGCCATCTGAAGTCCAACCAAGACCAACTGAAGCGATGGATTTAGCTAATGTGAAACGGTCCATTTTATTTAATACACGCATATCAAACGGAGTGGTGACTTCTCCATTTTCGCGATAGCCATGTACCGTCAAATTACGATTGTGCCGATCGAAAAACATATCTCGAATCAATCCCTCGTAACCGTGATAAGCAAAAACAATTGGAGTATCTTTGGTAAAATACCCATCAAAGTCTTTATCACTTAGCCCATGCGCCGCTTTACGTTGACTACGTAAAATGAGCAGATCCACCACATTAATAAAGCGGATTTTTAATTTAGGGAAATGTTCCCGTAAAATGGAGACTGCTGCTAAAGCTTCTAAATTTGATTCTGTACCAGCAGCTGCCACTACTACATCCGGCTCGCCATCTTTATCACTACTAGCCCAGTCGATGACTTTCAGACCTTTGTCTGCTAATTCTTCAGCTTCTTCCATACTATAAAATTGTGGACGAGGGTGTTTGCTGGAAACGATTAAATTGATTTTTTGCTCTGATTGAAATACTTTATCCATGACAGCAAGCAATGAGTTTGCATCCGCTGGCAAATATTCTCGAATAAATTCAGCTTTCTTTTCCGCTAAATGGGTGAGAATTCCAGGATCTTGATGTGTATAGCCATTATGATCTTGCTGAAAAACGGTTGAGGAAGCCATGATATTTAAAGAAGAATATTTTTTGCGCCATGGGAGTTCATTAGCCTTACGCAGCCATTTGAAATGCTGTGTCAGCATCGAATCAACAACACGTAAGAACCCTTCATAGCTGACAAAAAATCCATGCCTGCCGGTTAAAACATATCCTTCTAACCAACCTTCTGCTTGATTTTCGGATAATTGAGAATCAATGACTCTTCCAGTTGCAGATTGAAATTCATCTTGTGGTTCTTTGATCGACTCCATCCACTGGCGATTAGTAACTTCAAATACACGATTCAACCGATTAGATTTCATTTCATCTGTACTAAATACTCGGAAATTAGAAGGATTTTTTGTCACGATATCCCGTACAAAACTTCCAAACTCCGTCATATCTTGCGCATCTTCAGATCCCGGTTCCTGAATGTCCAGCACATAATTCCGCCAGTCGGGTAATTGTAACGATTGAGGGTCAATTCCTCCATTGGCGATAGGATTCATAGCCATTCGGCGTTCTCTTTTTGGAGCTATTTCTTTAATTTTTGGAACCAAAGCTCCATTTTCATCAAATAACTCTTCAGGACGATACGATTTGAGCCAGTCGACTAACGCATCCATGTGCTCAGTATCTTCTTGGTCTACAGGTATAGGGATTTGGTGGGAACGAAATGACCCTTCAATAGGTTCTGCATCCCATTCTACAGGACCAGTCCATCCTTTAGGGGTACGCACGATCAACACAGGCCATTTAGGCATTTTAGCTTCTTCAGCACTATTTTCACGAGCGGTATCTTGAATCGTTTGTATTTTTTCAACCACTAAATCCAGTTTTTCTGCCATTTGAGAATGAACCTTTTCTGCATCAGTACCTTCTACAAAAATAGGATCCCAATCCATTCCTTCAAAATAAGCTGTCAGCTCTTCATCTGTTTTCCTGGAAAGAATCGTTGGATTGGCAATCTTATATTCATTCAAATGCAGTATAGGCAATACTGCTCCATCCGTTACAGGGTTAATAAATACATTCGAAAACCACGAAGTAGCTAAAGCTCCCGTTTCTGCTTCACCATCTCCGATCGTAACTGCTGCAATAACATCTGGATTATCTAGAATCGATCCTACCGCATGCGACATCGAATATCCCAATTCTCCACCTTCGTGAATAGATCCAGGTGTTTCTGGAGCCGCATGTGACCCCACCCCTCCTGGGAAAGAAAATTGTTTAAACAACTTCTGCATACCGATCTCATCTTCTGTGATGTCGGAATAGATTTCTGTATAACTGCCATCTAGATAGGCATTGGAAATCATCACTTGACCTCCATGTCCTGGTCCTTCAATAAAGAACATGTTTAAATCATATTTATTGATGACACGATTCAAATGAGCATAAATCATATTTTGTCCGGGAATCGTTCCCCAGTGGCCGATTGGATTAGCTTTTAAATCGTTTGCTTTTAAAGGACGCTTTAACAGAGGATTATCTTTCAAATACAATTGCCCTACAGAAAGATAGTTCGCTGCTCGCCACCAAGCATCTACTTTATTCAAATACTCTTTTGAAGAATAATCTGCTGAATTCGTCATAGTAAAGGCTCCTTTTCTTTTTTCTATGCCCTTACTATAACGTTTTTACTTCTCTAGATACAATTAATTGAAACGATAGCAAACAAAAAAAAGCCTCGGTAGAGTAGATATACCCCACCAAAGCTGTTTAATTCAATCCTAACATGTCCACTACTTTATCTTGTTGGTTAGTGTAACGGTTCAGTCTTTCAAATGAAATCTTTCGGTCCGCTATGGCTTCCAGTTCCATAATATCCAAAGACCCTAAATCGCTCTCTTTGATAGAGAGAGCTACATGATTATTTGTTAAGCACTGAATATTGTGTGAATCTTCCAGAACACTCTCCCGCTCAATCAACACCAATTTTTTATTCGCCGTAATGGCTTCAGAAATCGTTCCCCATCCTGCTTTAGCGATCACTATATCACTAGCTGCCAGATAATTGTGTGTATCTAATGTATCAACCGGCAATTTCACTACATGATCACTTCCAGTAACGGTTACTCCGCTAGTCGTAAAAATTGTTCCGCTGTAATTTTCAACGTGGATATTGTCTAAAGTTACAGCTTTACCACATGAAATAAAAATACTCGCTCCATAATATTGTTTAAGGTCGCTGATTTTTCTCCAATTTAACTCACGAGCCACAAAACCGATTTCTTTTTTAGGAGCGGCAATACTTTCCATTGGAAGTGCCAATGCGTATTCAATAAACTCATCAAAGTGAGTATAAGCTGCTTTAAAACGATCGATGATCTCTTGTTTTAAATAAAAGTATTCGTATTGTTCGACCCAAGTGAAGTTCGATAAACCAATTGTCCGTACGTTCAATTCTTTTCCGACTAGTGCTCCTATTGGACTGATATCACTGATTACACATTCTACTGTCCATGATTTCAAATGGTCGACTTCCTTGGCAACAATATCTTCCCATTTTCCAACGAAATCGATTAACTGTCGTTCTGTTTCTCTAGCATCAATCACTAGACTATTGTCTGTTGTTACTAGACCAACATCTGTCTGAAAATCATTAAATTGCATTCGGTTTTGGTATTTTGCTAAGTAATTTCTTGCAAAGTCATTTTGGTATTTTCCGCATACTAAGTAAACATGGTAATCCGTTTTCTCCATTACTTCTTCGATAACTGCTAAACTTCTCGTCATATGTCCAAATCCATGAGAGGATACATAAAAAACTACCCATTTTTGAGTCATTTGATTCCTCCAACATTCCATTTTTTTCGCAAAGAAAAGACTAATTTGTATTGTCTCACAAATTAGTCTAGTCAACCTTAATTATTGTGGTATAAATCTCTTGTATAAACTTTGTCTTCAACATCAGCTAATTCTTCAGTAACACGGTTTGTCACGATCACATCAGATATCTTTTTAAATTCTTCCAAGTCATTCACAACTCTTGAATGATAAAATTCAGCTTCTTTTAATACAGGTTCATAAACCACTACTTCAATTCCTTTAGCTTTAATCCGTTTCATAATTCCTTGAATCGAAGAAGCTCTAAAATTATCCGAATTTGTTTTCATCGTTAAGCGGTAAATCCCGACTACTTTAGGATCTTTAGCCACTACTTGTGAAGCTAAGAAATCTTTACGCGTTCTGTTCGCATCCACTATAGCACCAATGATATTATTTGGCACATCTTCATAGTTGGCCAATAATTGTTTGGTGTCTTTTGGCAAGCAGTAGCCGCCGTAACCAAATGAAGGATTGTTGTAGTGATCTCCAATACGTGGATCTAAGCCTACACCATTAATAATTGATTTAGTATCTAACCCTCTTACTTCAGCATACGTATCCAATTCATTAAAGTAAGCTACGCGTAGAGCTAAATAAGTATTTGAAAATAATTTCACCGCTTCAGCTTCTGTAGACTCCATGAATAGCACGTCGATGTCTTCCTTAATAGCTCCTTGAACCATTAAATCAGCAAAGGCTTTTGCTTTCTCCGTTTTAGCTCCTACA
Source organism: Desemzia sp. FAM 23988 (assembly GCF_045528365.1). NCBI lineage: Bacteria > Bacillati > Bacillota > Bacilli > Lactobacillales > Carnobacteriaceae > Desemzia > Desemzia sp. FAM 23988. The sequence goes on along the minus strand of NZ_JBGQQS010000013.1, from coordinate 5,304 downwards.
ATGATTCTTGAAGGATACAAGTTATCATACAAAGCATTTCCTTCTCTTAAGAATTCAGGAGAAAAAACAACATTTTGCGTATGGTACTTTTCATTGATTTCTTTTGTATATCCTACAGGAATCGTTGATTTGATGATCATAGTCGCATTCGGCGCATATTCTAAGACATCTTCAATCACTACTTCCACTGCAGAAGTATCAAAATAGTTTTTCTTATCATCATAGTTTGTTGGTGCAGCGATCACCACCAATTCTGTTTCTTCGTATGCAAATTTTTTATCTGTTGTAGCTGTTAGATCCAACTCTTTAGTTATTAAGTATTCTTCGATCTCTTTATCCACGATAGGGGATTTTTTTTGGTTGATCAGTTCTACTTTTTCAGGAACGATTTCTAACGCACGCACGCGATTGTGTTGTGCCAATAAAACAGCGTTAGACAAACCAACGTATCCTAATCCTACTACAGTAATGTTCATTAATGTGCACTTCCTCTTTTGTTATCTATTCAATAATAATCTAATGTTAGCAAAAAAAATATGATAAAACAATTGTTTTTGACATTTGTCGCAAGAAAGTAAGAAAGTCCATGAACTCAATCATGGACTTTACTTCTACTCAATTTCAAGTTGCGTTTTAAGAGCACCTGAAACAGCAGCTAATTCACTATCATCGATAATGGCATAATAGATACCGTCGATTTTTGTTCCAGAACCTTCTAATTGAATTTGTTCAACGTTTGAAACAGCACCTCTATAATCATTGAAGATAGAGACCATGTTATCAAAAGTAAGGTTTGTCTGCATATTATTTTCCAGAGTTCCTAAAACTCCTTGGTAATTCATAATAGTAGATAATGAAGCTACTTTGCTCATTGCAGCCACAATAATCTGTCTTTGACGAGCTTGACGACCATAGTCGCCATTTGGATCATCGTAACGCATACGAGAATAAGCTAGCGCCGCATCTCCATCTAAGGTAGTTGTTTGACCTTCAACAAATGAGTACCCATCATAGTCAAATGACAAAGCAGGTGTAACTTGTACTCCGCCTAAAGTATCTACGATATCTTTTACCCCCTGCATATTGACTTCAACATAGTAGTCAATAGGTACACCCAGTAAGTTTTGTACTGTGTTCATAGACATAGATACGCCACCAAAAGCATATGCGTGATTGATTTTATCCATAGTACCTCGGCCAATAATTTCCGTATATGTATCTCTCGGTATACTTACAATAGATGTTTGATTGGTATTAGGATTCACTGTCATCACCATCATAGTGTCTGATCTGCCTTGTTCTGTTCGACCTAGATCTCCGGTATCCACCCCTAACAACAAGATAGAAAACGGTTCTTTATTTCCAACTTCAACCGGATCTTCTCGAAGTTCATTTTTGTCAACGTCTTGATAAATTTCATCTGTCGTGCTCGTTACATCACTATAAACTTTCCATACAAAAATACCAGCTGCTATAAGCAACACTAAAAAGATGATTCCGATAGAACAACCTAATTTTTTCATAAACGAAGGTTTCTTTTTCCCGCTTTTTTTATTTCGTATTTCTGATCTTGATTGTGACATTTCTTCACCTTTTCCTTGGCAATCTTATTAAATTGCCACAATAATTGACGATACTTTTCTATATTATTGTACCAATAGAAAAAAAAATTGCAATTGTATTTTTAATACAATTGCAATAAAAAATATGACTACGTATTTTTTACACATTTTGTTCTAATTGCTTAATGATTTCTTATCTACCCATCCAAAAGTTACTCCATCTAAAGAAATTAAAGCATATGCTCCTTTTTCTTTTACTACTTTAATTTGTCTTCCGATATAATCTGTCGTTTTTGCAATAGTTTTATATCCTCTAGTTCCCCAAGGTTTTGTATCAATTGAATAACCAGAACTTGAAATAGTAGCGCTATATGAAACTGGTTTAGATGATGAAACGTTAGTATCAACTGTATACGATTGGAGAGCTTTTTTATCTACCCAACCTAATACTTTACCATTCGATTCAACTAATGCATAAGCTCCTTTTTCTTTGGTTACGCTAACTGGGATACCTTTGTAATCAGTAGTTTTAGCAATAGTCTGATATCCTGTAGTTCCCCATGGTTTCGTATCAACTGAGTATCCTGATTTCAGAATAGCATTGTAAGAAACTGTTTTAGATGATGAAACATTAGTATCAACTGTATATGTTTGAACAGCTTTTTTATCTACCCATCCTAATAGTTCCCCATTAATAGAGATGAGTACATAGTTTCCATTATTAGTTTTTCTAATAACTTTAACTTCAGCGCCTACATAATCATTAGTTTTAGCAATTGTCTGATATCCAGCCGTTCCCCATGGCATGGTATCGATTGAGTAAGAAGTACTACCAATTGTAGCGTTATAAGAAACAGCTTGAGTTGAGGCTACGTTCGTTACAACTTCAAAAGTTCTTAGTGATTTTTTATCTACCCATCCTAGTAACTCTCCGTCATAAGAAATTAATACATAATTCTTATTATTAGTTTCTTTCACTACTTGAATTGTTCTTCCTAAATAATCCGAAGTACTGCTAAGTGTATGGTATCCACTTGTTCCCCATGGTTTTGTATCAACAGAAAATCCTGTTTTGCTTATAACTGCATTGTATAAAGTATCATGAGAAGAAGAAATATCTGTTTCAACATCATAAAACGCAATAGCTTTACTATCGATCCAGCCCAGCAACTCACCATTTAATGAAATTAATGAATAAGAACCGTTTTTAGCTTCTTTAACTACATCTACTTCTTGTCCAATATAATCAGTAGACTTAGCTATCGTTCTATAACCGGAAGTTCCCCAAGGTAAAGTATCTATTGAATAACCAGTTTTAGAAATCTCTGCCTTATAATCAACGGGTACAGAAGAATCCACATCTTTTATTTCTGAAGAAATTTCTAAAGCTTTTTTGTCTACCCATCCTAATACAGTTCCATTATATGAAATCAAAGCATACTTACTATTAGTTGTTTCTTTTATAACACGCACGCTAGAACCTAAATAAGTGTTTGTCTTATCTACCATTTGATAGCCGGGAGTTCCCCAAGGTTTTGTATCTATGGTATAGCCACTCAAAGAAACTAAAGCATCATACGAAACATTAATAGTATTTTCCACATCTGAATCTACGATTTTTGTATCGTATTGAGTTAAATTATATTGCTCTATATAATTGTTCACTTTGATATTATATTTTGTATCTGTTGCATATGTTCCAGTAAGATACTTAGTGGCATCTTGATAAGAATTTGTGTTTATTACCCATGCTCCAGAATAAAAATTAGAATTACTAGATAATCCGCCTCTAAGTAAATCAGCGTAATCCATCATTGATTCATAGTAAGAAGGATAGTCTCTAAAATTAGCTGTTATGTTAGAAATATTCCCATTAAGGTCTTCCCAAGTTCCCATAGGTACAGATTCACCATTATACGTTCCTTTGATTCCAAACAAATTATAGTAAGGAGGTAATGACAATAAACTTTTACCAAAATTACTTTCATGCGCTGCTTGCGAAATCATTACTGAAGCATATAGTTGTGGTTTACCATAAGCATTTGCTATTTCTACAGCGAAAGGAGCTATAAAATCTATAAATTCTTGATTGGTTTTAAAAGGACGAGGTTGTGCTTGATTATTCCCTTTATTATCTTCTAGATATTTGTTGTATGCCTCTTTAGTTACATTAATTTTCTGTCCTACACTAATTAAGTTTGCATTTTTTATTTGAGGATTCCACTGTAATACTTGACTTAAGGAAAGGTTAAAGGAATTTGCTATAGCTCCAAGTGAATCTCCAGACTGAACAGTATAAACTCCATTTATAGCAGATCGTGTAGAAACTGTGCTAGCTAGTGAAAAAGTTGACATTGTAGCCATTTTAGCTTTTGGTGCTTCTGCTTCGGGAGCAGCTTCTTTAACAGGTGTTTCTGCTGTTTTTTCTACTTTTGGAGTAGCTTCTTCAACAGGTGTCTCTTCTGGTTCTTCTACTTCTGGAGTAGCTTCTTCAACAGGTGTCTCTTCTGGTTCTTCTACTTCTGGAGTGGCTTCTTCAACAGGTGTCTCTTCTGGTTCTTCTACTTCTGGAGTGGCTTCTTCAACAGGTGTCTCTTCTGGTTCTTCTACTTCTGGAGTAGCTTCTTCAACAGGTGTCTCTTCTGGTTCTTCTACTTCTGGAACAGTTTCTTCAACAGGTCTCTCTACTGGTTCTTCTACTTCTGGAGTAGCTTCTTCAACAGGTGTTTCTACTGGTTCTTCTACTTCTGGAAAAGTTTCTTCTTTTAATTCAACATTTTCATTACTATTTGAATTTTCTAAATTTGATCCATTTTTAATTATCTCTAATTCTTGGAAATATTCAATAAATTGTAGCGTAGCTGCATATGTAATTTCCGAATTTTCTTTTATGAAAGCCTGTATAGTTGAATCATCAGTAAAATCTTTAATTTCCATTTCAAAATAGCCGTTTTCGTTCGCTTGACTTACATATTTGGTAATATCATTAATTACAAGCGTTACTTCACTATTATCTAAAGTATTGCCAGTTAAACTATATGTTTTTTCGTCAATCCTTGTAATTTTAACCTGACCAATTAAATCTTGAACCTCTTCCTTATTTTCATCGTCCATATTATAGGCTACTAATTCTTCAATAATAATTGAGTTATTCACTACTTCAATATTAATATTGCTACTATGCTCTATATTATTTGTTTCAACAGCATAAATGACATCTTGGTTGGTTGCTAATGACAGTAATATTCCACTTGACAAAGTAATAAACAGTTTTTTCTTATTATTATTTTTCAACTAACAATCCTCCATAACTAATTATAAAAGTAACACTGTTTAAGTATACCATACTGTTTATATTTAAAAAAAACAAACAACATTCTTCACTTATAAAAAGCCTATAAGATTCAAAATTTATTAACATTTGAATCTTATGAATATTGCATTCAAATAGAGCCATCTGTGCGGAAAAGTGAGCCAGTGGTTGCGGGGAATAGAGCCAGCTATTGCGGGTATGAGACCCACTCAAACTATATAGCTAAATAAAAAAAGAAACCTTCTGTATAATAATATTGCATGCCTAAAGGCATGACACTATATACAGGAGGTTTTTTTATGGTAAGCGCAAAATGAAACGGTATATAGATATAACAAATAACCCTTGCTACAATAGTTTTGTATTACAGTAAGGGTTATTTGCAGCTTTCTTGAACTTCTTTACTCCATGGTAATAGATTTTGAAGTA
>NZ_JBGQQS010000012.1:0-79269 GCF_045528365.1 Desemzia sp. FAM 23988 | reverse complement strand
CTGTCCTCATTTCAGTAAAAGTGCAAGGTTTTGTTTAACATCCTATAAAAACCCTTGCATCTATTATATCAATCATTAGTTGTAAAAGGCAGCAGAATAAGCATAGTTTATTATTCAGTAGACATTAAATAGTTTAATTCATTTATGCGGCCGAGAAGAGTTGAACTTTTACATCCATATTGGATACCAGCCCCTCAAGCTGGCGCGTCTGCTCAAATTCCGCATTTTCATGTATAAATGTTAATTTACCAACGTTTAAAGCTAATTTCAAATTATATATAATCTTCTAAAATAAAAAGCACACACAAACCTACAGTAAAACACGCACCTTAAAGAGTCAATATTTTTTTATCTTATATATAGCATATTTTTTTATCTTATATATAGCATTTTTACGTTTCATGTCACGCAATACCACTTTTAATATGCAGTTGATAAAGTTCTAAAATCAATTAACTTATTTCTTCAATATTGCATCCAGTAATTGTAATGAGATTAATTTCTCAATGTCTTTATTAATTTCTCTAACGTTATCCAACTTGTCTAATCTTCCAATCATAATTTTAAATATAATATCTCTTCTAATCTTTTTTTTATCTTCTTCTTTTTGAGAGTTTAATAATTCGTCAATTTTCAAATTTATAATTTTCATTTTATCTTCTATGCTAAGAGGTTTATACTCTATAAAATTATCAAATCTAGAGTATATAGACGCACCTAATGTTTTTTTGATATCATTTAAATTTCTAAAATTTGAAGTACATATGATTATGCTATTTTTCAAATTCACTTTATATAATACATCTTTAAATATACCTTCATCAAATACTTCATAAAATGCACTATACAATGAAGGATCGACCTTATCAAATTCATCCAATAATATAACGTTAGACTCTCTATTCACTAATTCATAAGATAATGAGTCGGTTCCTTGTTCGCCTCCAAAGAGAAAATTATGAGCTCGCTGATTTTGAAACATAGATAGTTGTTGTCTAAAAAATTTCCCACCAAGTATTTCCCCAATAAATTTAGCTGTTTCAGTTTTACCCACACCAGTTGGCCCGTATAACATAATCACGACTGGTTTACTTTTTCCAGCATTTAACAAAGGTACCAAACTAATTAATATTTCCTTTTTTGCTTCACGTTGTCCAATTATATTCAATTCAAACTTATCATTAATGTCTATCAGATTTTCTTCAGTTAACTGATTATATTTATATTCAATTTTTTTAAAGTTTATCTTTAATTCTTTAGCTTGTTCATAAATTTTTTGTGGTGGATTTTGCATGTAAACATTTTCAATATTTAACTTACTAATTCTCGAAAAGAAACTTAAGAGTAAATTTTCGCTTATTCCGTTGAATTCATCTGAAAAACAAACTAAATTCTTATAGGTAGGTTGTTTTTGTTTTGGAGTTTCTTGTCCTTCAACTTTGTGCCATGTGGTATTAGATATAGCTATAAGCACTTCTACTATCTCGCTTAGCGTACTATAATCTTCTAATCTTTCAGTTACTTGTAATTCAAAATGACTTTTGGGTCCTATGAAAACAGTTACTTTATTCAGATTCAACACCTGCCAATACTCCTGCTAATACAACATCAAATAAGGGCAGTATTTCTTGTTCTTGTTCTTGTTTTTGCTCTTGCTCTTGTTCTTGCTCTTGTAATTGACCTTTAACTGTTTCATAATCATCTGAAACTGAAGTAACTGCAGTTGTATTAGTATCTTCTTCATTAGCCATATCCACAAAAAAGTTCTCAACAACCAAATTTTTTTTATCTATTTCTCCTACTCGAATTGCATAGCACGTTATATTCATTGTTTGTAAGTCACCTATGCTGTAATTGTTCTTAAACGTATTATTATTAAATCTTAAGACAACTTTATCTACATCTTTACTTGCTAATATCTCGTAGTAACCTTTAGCATCATTTAGTGTTTCATCTAAAAGTTTTATATCGAAATCTTCCATATCATCTGTATTGTCTTTCATCATTTTTAAATAAGGTGTAAACGTTTTTAAATATGCAAAAGAATTTTTCTCTAAAGTAAGATTATAATCAGTAAATTCGTGTATCTCGGCGTTATCTTTTTTAGCAACAAAGTCTGTTAGTATAGTATTTGACAAGGTTGTTTTAAGCATTTTATTGTTGTTTTTTGAAAATGCAGCTTCTGTTGAGTTTGAAGCACTCGCACCAAAACTCATCATTCCAAACAAAAAGTCTTTAAATTTAACTTTACCCTCAGCCAACAATTGCGTGTTATTGTCAAATGAATTTCCTGCATTTTTTACTATTTCATCGTTAAAAAAATATCTACCATTGTTAATAATATCTAAATATTCCAAAGCTGAGTCTTCATCGAAATAAATAACTTTTATTAGTCTAACGCTATCGGTCATACAATACTCTCCTCAAAAAATATTCTTTTTCAATGCCCTTGTTACTAAATTATAACATTAAAGAATTGTAATATCAGAGCATTAGTAATTAACTGTTAGGTGTTTATTTTTAAATATTTTAGCTTTCAGAGCTGCTTTTTTTAGGTACGTATTTTTAAATTAAAGAAGGTTATTTGTAGCTTATAATTCCACTTAAATAGTGAGGCACATAATCTATCACGCTAGCCCACTCGCAAAAATACAGCCATTTCCCTCACCCTCAAAAGAGTAAGGAAATCAGCTGTAAACGTTAATGCTATACTTTTCATTCAATTTATGCGGCCGAGAAGAGTTGAACTTCCACATCCATATTGGATACCAGCCCCTCAAGCTGGCGCGTCTACCATTCCGCCACGACCGCTTATCGCAACAAAGACTATTCTAACAATATTTCAAAAGATTGTAAAGCAGACTTTGATGGGATATCTGAGAAAACACTCTCTCTAAAATTGCTCTGAATTCTTGTAATAATAAATCGCTAATTGAGTTCGATCTCGTAAATGGAGTTTCTCTAAAATAATGGATAGGTAATTACGAATCGTCCCTTCACTAAAGTGCATTTTTTCAGCAATTTCTTTATTGTTCAGTCCTTGTGATACCCAATACACTAGCTCTCCTTCTTTTTCAGTCAAAAGAGGAAAAGAGGAACCTTTTTTCTGCTCTTTAAAAAAGTATCCAGGAATTTTGACAATAATTTCATCTCCAAATACTCGCTGTCCAGACGCTACTGCTTCAATTGCTGGAATAATACTGTCGTAATCTGTTTTCATCAAATAGCCTTTAGCACCTAACTTCAGCGCATCTATAATGTATTCATCTTCTAAAAAAGTTGTCAGATAAATCAATTTCGCATTCGGGTCCAGTTGAACAATTTGTTTTCCCGCAGTAATGCCATCTAATTCCGGCATACGAATATCAATCAAGACAATATCCGGTTGATATTGTTGATAAAGGCTGATGGCCTCATTTCCATTTTTCCCTGTGTTGCAAATTTGATACGGGTTTGGAAAGTGTTTGGTTCCCATCTCGATGATTGTTTGAAGACCATTGATTACCAAAGCGTCATCATCTATTAATAGAATATTCATCCTGCTTCCCCCTTTTTCGGAATAACAACAAAGATACGAAATCCATTTTCATAATTGAAATGGATATGGCCATTCATTTGGCTTACCCGTTCTTCTATATTCAACAATCCAATACCTTTGGGATGCTTCATTTGATATTCTGACACTGTTCCATTATCCGCTATCAATAATGTCCATTGATGACTTACTTCTGTAAATCGGACTTGAACAGAGGTGGCTGTTGAATGTTTATTGATATTTGTTAAAGCTTCTTTCACTATGTTAACGACTGAATGAGCGGTTTGGTTATCAATCAGTGCATAATTTTTGTAGCGGAAGCTGATAGGGCATTTAGAAAATTGGTGCACAAGCATCCGTAATTCTTCTTCCAAATTCACCGTTGTTTGTCGTTCTGTGTGGATAACCGTCCGCACATTACTCATGCTCGTGCTCAACACTTCTTTTACTTGAGTGAGAGAAGACTTCACTTCTGGTTCAGTAGCTACATATTCTAGAGCACCAATTTGAATAATGGCACTGCTCAACTGATGCCCTAGAAGGTCATGGATTTCTTCTACAATTCTTCTCCGTTCTTCTAAACGAGATGAATTTACTTTCTCATCTTGCAAATGCAATAGGCTATCTTGTTCGTTTTTAATACGCTGATTTAAGAAACGTAATGTATCTATTTCTTCAAATGAGGCTTTTTCAAATGTTTGACTGTTATCAATAACCGTGTGGATAATCGAAGCTATCCAACACAGACTTGTAATAAAAAAACTTATATAAATGGATTGCCCTATCCCTAATCCCAACAAAAGTGGCAATAGAAACAAACTGTAGTTTTTGTAGGATTGAAGAGAATATTCATAAAAAATAAGAGGCCAAAATAAGTACAGTTCAGGCAGGAAAATGCTGGTGAGAAAGAATACACTAAAATAAATGAGATAACGTCTAGGCACATCTAAGTTCTCTGTCAATAAGTACAATGCACCATAAATAACTACTATACATAGTTCCATAATTGGAAATGAATTTGGTTCGATAATCATTTGAAGCAAAAATATCATTCCTAATAAAACAGCACGTATTCCTAGTTCCAACCATCTCATATTCTCCCCTCCTCATAAGAACAGTTTACCATATTTACTAGTTGTTTTTAGTGACAGATGTCATCTGATGAAGTGACAAATTATCATTCAAAATCGCATACCTATTTGACATAATAAAAGAAAGAGTAAGGAGGAGAAATAAGATGGTAATCGAAGTCCATGATTTGGTAAAACGGTATAAAGAGTTAGTAGCACTTGACCATTTTAGTATGTCCGTCAATGAAGGTGAAATTTATGGTCTATTAGGTCCAAATGGAAGTGGTAAATCAACTGTTATCAATTGTATGCTATCTCTTTTACGATACGAAAAAGGTTCTGTAGATATATTTGGAGAAAAAATGCATCCGAACAATTATGACATCAAAAAAAGAATTGGCCTGGTGATGCAAAATATTGGAGTATATGATGAACTCACTGTAGAAGAAAACATCGATTACTTCTGTGGATTGTATATTCAAAATAAAAAACAACGGAAGCAATACGTAGATGAAGCCATTGAATTTGTCGGCTTGGAAAAATTTCGTAATTTCAGACCTAAAAAATTATCGGGCGGGCTCTTGCGACGGTTGAATTTAGCTTGTGGTATTTCTCATAAACCTGATCTGATTATTTTAGACGAGCCGACAGTAGCAGTGGACCCGCAATCTCGAAATCGTATTTTAGATGGAATCAAACAATTGAGAGATGAAGGAAAAACCATTATTTACACCACACATTATATGGAAGAAGTAGAATTGATTTGTGATCGTTTGACTATTATGGACAAAGGCAAAGAAATTATTACTGGAACAAGTGATGAAATCAAAGCTATTTCCCAGCATGGAGAAGTTGTCAAAGCAGAAGTCTTTGATTTGCCGGAAGAAACGCAACTTAAGATTCAACAAATGCCTGAAGTCTCAGGATTCCATTACCACCAAGGTGATTTGACCGTTCATTTCCAAAAAGGAGCTAGTCATCTGATGACTTTAATCGGATTATTTGAAGATGAGCATATCACTCTATTGAACTTAACCGTCCAACGTCCAACATTGAATGATGTCTTTCTGGAAATCACAGGAAAGGAGTTGCGGGACAATGTTTAGTCATTTGCAAAAATATGCTGTTAAAAATTTTTTTCGCAACAAAGACGGCGTAGCATTCGGTGTCATTTTCCCTCTCGTTTTTGGGCTCATTTATCTCTTTGCTTTCCAAGGACTAATAGCGACAGATACTGTTTTAGAAACGGTTCCCGTAGCAATGGTTTTTGAAGGTAACGAAGAAGAAATTGACAGCGCAAAAGATTCTTTTTCTTCCATTGCTACTCCAGCTAGTTTAGAACAGGATGAATTGGTAGCCAATGAACTAACGGAAAATGACTATATGATGTATTACGAAACAGATTCTCAAACAGCTCAGCAACTACTGGAGGATGGTGCAGTGGAGGATATTATTTATGTGGATAACACGGACCAACAATTTGATATCGCTTTGACAGTAGCTCCTAATGCCGCAAATTCTATGTCTTCCACGATTATTTATACCGCCTTGAACACTATGGCCTCTATCAATGGCACAATTAATACACTATACACCAATGCTGCGCAAAGTGATGATCCCCAGCAATCGATTATGGCTGTTAATGAGTCTCTAGCTAGTTCTAATATGTCGAAATCATTCATAGCAGATTCAGCTAAAGATAATGGCACTACTGGGATGAGTATTTTTTATTATGCTTGCCTAGCTTATATTTGTATTTTCTTCATGTCTATTGGGGTTAGTATGGTGACGGACAATGAAGCCAATTACTCTCCAGCTGCCTTGCTTGTCACAGCAAGCCCAGTTCCTAAAAGCAAGCGTTTTAGAGCCATGTTTATCACTGGCGCAGTTTCTTGTTTAGCTATTGTCTATCTCTTATTGATTATTTACAATCTAAACGGCGTTCCACTAGGTAATGATCCTTTTCGTCTAGTTGCATTGATGACACTAGGTGTATTGGTTGGATTATTACTTGGTACGGCAGTAGCTAGTCTCTTGAAGGCTAACACGAAAGTTTTGATTGGTATTTCAATTGCAGTACCGCTTGTGCTTGGTGCTTTATCTGGTTTGATGGTGATTGACTTAAAATATTTCATTATGGAAAAAGCTCCCTGGCTAGCCAAAATCAACCCAGTCTCTCTCATCAATGATGCTATTTATTATTTAAACAGCTATCCCACTTATGAACAATACAACGAGAATATGTTGATTTTAAGTGCTTATGCCATTGTCTGTTTGATGATTACTTTAATGGCATTGAGGAGGACTGATTATGAAAATCTTTAAACTTTTCTATCAACTGTTAAAAGACAATTCAACTTCGATTATTTGGAATGTCTTATTGCTATTGGCAATTGTTATTCCTGTAAATGCCCTGTTCAGTAACAGCTATACTAGTCAATTTGAAGTGGCACAAAGTGATATCGGAATTATCAATTACGATGACGATGACCCAGTCTCACAAAGCTTGCTGAATTATTTGGAGAAACAGTTAAATGTAGTTCCGGTTAGCAATACACCGGAAGATATCGCTGATACTCTTTACTATCAAAATGCAGATTATATTTTAACCATCCCAGAAGGTTTTGGAGAATCCATTATTGATTCTGCTAAAGAAGACATTCCATTAGAGAAAACCGTCACACAATCCTTAGAAAACGAAGCTTTTGTAGATATTTTAATCAATACCTATCTAACGAATTTACAATTGCTCTCTTCTCAAATAACGGATTTTACGGATTCCACTCAACTAACTTCGGCTCTAGCCGACCTAAATCAACAAGCAGACCAGTCAAATGTAGAGATTATCCCTTCTGAAACCAATGCAAACGTTTCTCTGCTGGCGTTTGGTACCAACTACGCTTATTTTATTTCTTATATTATGATTACCACGTTCATCACCACTTTTGGGTATGCCATACTTGCTATGCGAAATCCTGAAATTATGAAGCGAGACCGGATGGGAATGGTAACAGAAAGTCAGCGGTGGGTACAAATCTTATGGGGTTGTATTACATTTAGTATAGTATTTTGGTCACTTTTGATGGTCGGGGCAATCGTCCTCTATGGGGTAGAGACTATTTTTTCTCAAAAAGGATTGCTGTTAGCACTCAATAGCTTTATTGCAATGTTTGGTATTCAAGCAATGGCCTACTTCTGTGTCACTATAGCCAATTCTAAAGGAGCCATTTCATTTTTATCAACAACAGTCAGCTTGGTGCTAGCCTTTGCCAGCGGTATATTTGTACCGCGTGCATTTGTCAGTCCCCTAATGCAACAAGTCGCTTCTTTTGCCACCCCTATTTGGCAAGTTAAGGGAACAGAAATCGTTCTAGACAGCACGACACTTTCGTTAGAGAGCATTCAGCCTTTTTATACGATGTTAGGGACACAAATACTGATTGGGTTTGCTTTTTATGCCGTCAGTTTTGTCATCCAAAAATACCGACAGCAAAATAGTATTTACTAATAACAAAAAGAGCGTGGAACAGGACGTTTAAAAAAGCGGACCATTATTTTGGTCCGCTTTTTGCAATCATTTTATTTTCCCCATTGAGAAGGATTTTTACGCCATTCTTCTAACAACTGCTTTTCTTCCGAGTCAATAGTGCCTTTTTCTACAGCTTGTTCGATTAAAGTCGTATAGTTTGAAAGTGTGTGTATCTCAAATCCAGCTTTTCCGAAGTTTTCTTTCGCTGCAGGAAGTTGATAGCTGAATATTGCTGCACATCCTAAAACTTCTCCGCCAGCTTGTTGAATGGCTAATGCAGCATCAATGACACTTCCACCTGTGGAAATCAAATCTTCAATACAAACCACTTTTTGTCCACTTTGAAGGCGTCCTTCGATTTGATTTTGTTTGCCATGATCTTTAGCTTTACCACGGACATAAATCATCGGCAAATCTAATTTTTCCGCCACCCAAGCAGCATGAGGAATCCCAGCTGTAGCCGTTCCAGCAATCACTTCCGCATCTGGATAAAATTGTTGAATCAAGTCGGCCAACCCTTTAGCGATTTCTTTTCGCACTGATGGGTAACTCATCGTAATACGATTATCGCAGTAGATTGGACTTTTGATACCGCTCGCCCAAGTAAAAGGTGCTTTCGGACTCAAACTGACTGCCTCACATTCCAATAATAAATCTGCAAATTTAGTCTCTTGATTCATCTTATTTCTCCCCATTCCATTGGTTGGTGATGTTTTTATAAGCTTTTACTGGGTTTTCAGATTGTGCAATCGGACGTCCCACAACAATATGAGTAGCTCCTTCTTTTAACGCTAACTCAGGCGTAGCTACACGTTTTTGATCTCCAATGTCAGCTCCTGCAGGTCTAATGCCGGGAGTCACACATAAAAATCCTTGACTAGTCGCTTCATGAATCATGCGAGCTTCTAGTGCTGAACACACTACTCCATCCAATCCCGCTTGATAAGCCAATTTGGCATATTGAGTGACACTTTCTTCTAACGAATGTCCAATCAGTTGTTCGTTTTGCATTGCTTCTTCTGTAGTAGAAGTCAGCTGAGTTACAGCAATCAGTAATGGACGATTACTCCCTTTTTTGGTTCCTTCTTCCAACCCTCTCATGGCCGCTTCCATCATCTCTTTTCCACCAGCTGCGTGTACATTTACCATATCCACTTCTAAAGTTGCCAAAACTTTCATCGCTCGATAAACAGTATTGGGGATATCATGCAATTTTAGGTCCAAAAAGATTTGATGGCCTTTATCCTTTAAGTCACGTATCAAACTTGGACCTTCACTGTAATACAATTCCATCCCAACTTTTAAAAATAAGGATTCTTGTTCGAAAGACTCTAGAAAAGACATTGCTTCTGCTTTAGACGGCACATCTAAAGCAATAATAGGTTTGGTCATCATTTGTTTATCCTCCATGTCGGTTTGGTTTCGGTTTGTTCTTCCAGTAAAGTAGCTACATGTGACACTTCATATGCTGTTGTAGTAGAGCTGCGAGGCCTAGCAATTTTGCAAAAAAGATAAAATTTTATGAACAACCTCTCGCTTACGCTCAATCTTGTACTGTTCGACTAAACCAGCTGAAGCTGGAAGTCTCCCAGCAAAAAAAGCACTCCTAGCCTGTAGATGGGCATAGGAGCGCAAAGAGAGTATAACTTTTCCGCACTTCCTTTCAGCCTCACAGGACTCAATTAAGGAAATCTTTTGTATTTCATTGGTTCTAATCTTAGCGAACTGAACAGGGGTTGTCAACGGAAAATTTTATACTTGCCAGAATGAAAAATTATGGCTATACTGTGTGAGAACTAAAATAAAGGATGTCAGAGAGCATCCATTTTAAGGAGAGATGTCGTTATGGCTAGTACAACTATGCCCAAAAATAAACAGAAAGCCCTCTTTGCGGCCTTAGCCGGATCTGGGATGGACGATTTGAATGTCATGTTTTTGTCATTCGCTTTATCTTCCATCATCACAGATCTTGGTATTACAGGCGCCCAAGGAGGGTTTATTTCTACTATCACGAACCTCGGTATGCTATTAGGCGGCCTAGTGTTCGGTGTGTTAGCAGATCGCAAAGGAAACCTTAAATTATTCAAATGGTCGATCCTGATCTTTTCACTCGCCACAGCAGCCTTGTTCTTCGCAGATTCGTTCTTCTGGGTTTGTGTCCTCCGTTTTATTGCTGGAATTGGAGCTGGTGGAGAATACGGAATTGCAATGAGCATCATTGCTAAAGTATCGCCTCCGGAAAAATTAGGTGTCATGTCTTCTTGGAACGGCGTCGCTGGTCAAATAGGATCCATTGCAGCTGCTTTATTAGCAGGAGCCATGATTCCGCTGCTTGGTTGGAGAGCTTTATTCTTATTCGGATTAATCCCGATTCTCTTAGTCATTTGGCTGCACGCTTCGGTGGATGGGGAGTTTGAACTGATGGCCTCTGCTGAAGAAATCACAAAAGAAAAACCTTCCTTAAAAGAATTGTTTAAAACAAAAGAATTAACACGAACCACTATTGCTTTAATGTTTATGGCCACCGTTCAAATTGCGGGCTACTTTGGTCTGATGAACTGGCTTCCTTCCATCCTGCAAAAACAAATGGGACTGTCTGTTACTGGCTCTTCTCTTTGGATGGTCGTAACGATTGTCGGAATGTGTGCCGGAATGCTGACTTTCGGACGTTTACTGGACAAATTCGGACCACGCATCATCTTCGCTCTGTTTTTATTGGTAGCAGCTGCCTCAGTCTTCTTGTTTGTCTACGCCAATAGCCAATTGACATTATTGTTTGGCGGAGCATTTGTCGGGTTCTTCGTAAATGGGATGTTCCCAGGTTATGGAGCTGTCGTCAGTCAATTGTATCCTGCACGAATCCACTCTATCGCAAACAATGCTGTATTAAACGTAGGTCGAGCAATCGGCGGTTTCTCTTCACTTGTAATTGGTTTTCTGATGGACAATTACAATTTACTGATCGTCATGGGATTCTTATCGGTCTTGTATCTAACAAGCTTTGTCGTAATGATGACGATTCCTGGATTGAAAAAGAATGCTTATATGACTGTTCGCGCAAAAGCAGTTGAAGTTTAAAAACTAATTAGCCAGAAAAGCCATGCAGTTCAATAAACTGCATGGCTTTTTGTTTTGACCTGGGATTCTTTTTATTCAACAATGGAGACTTCGCGCGCGGTTTCTGAGATTCTCAGCGCTTTTTTACTTCTGATATATCCTTCCAACTTAATTTTCCGTAGTTTCACCTGATTCGCACGGTACTGAATAGAAATCGCAATCGGATCTTGTTCGTCTTGTCCTGCTTGTGCAAAAAAAGAATGAATGGCTACTCTTTGATAAGCTGAAACGACTAATGCTCTCGGAGTTGATTTGACATATAAATCAGTGTATTGCGGCGAATCCGAGACTAAATAAGCAGCTCTGATTCCATAAGCAGATTGGGATTGGGTATCTTCTCCTTGATGGTGGCCGATATGGCGAAAATTATACGAGCGATTGTCGTGATACGAATAATGCCCGATAATTTGTGTATCGGAAGCTGCTGAACTGGTTTCATGAGCTTTGATTTCTACACCACCAAAGCAAAAAGCCGTTCGATTATTTGCCAGCACCACATGCTGAGAACCGTCATCTACTTCAATGCCGTTTGAATTGGAAAAGCCTATTTTATGAGCTCTCCCACTTGGATGATGAAGATAGCTGTTCGTAATAAGCAAATCATCACTATGGTGAGTCGTAATCCCATCATCTCCAAAACCCATCACTTCCACCTCATCCAGCCAGACAAATCGACTTCCCAAAATCGAACGTCGACCATCACCAAAATAATTGTACCGAACGGAAGTAATATCTACTCCATGTAAGCCTGGATTGATGATCTTCACTTTTTTGATGTGTGCAAATTGAACATGTGCTAGTGTGATTCCGCTCGAAGTCGTTCCTCCAGCAGAGGTGCGTTCTTCTTTGGGAAGTCGTTCCACATTCCAATCCAATGTCATATGAGCGATCTCAATATGATGATTCCCTTTCAAACAATCTTTATTCGTTAGCAAGCGTTCTTTTTTTGGTGATTCGTCTGCTAAGATCAACACTGTTTCTTCTGTATCGGATCCTACTAAAGCAGTATAAGACGGCAGTTTTAATCCCCGAGTACAGAAAGTTCCTCCCGGCACAAAGACTCTTCTCCTACCATTCCCGATTGCCTGCCGGAAAGCTTCTGTACAGTCTGTTTGTCCATCACCGACCGCTCCAAAATCCGTTACAGAGACTTGTTCCAGTTCCGATAACTCTTTCATGGCTTGGGAAAACAGCCCTTTCCAATAAGGGCGGATCAATCCAGATTGATCGATAGCAACAGGCGGTGCTATCGTGTAATCCCTTTTGGGCTTCGTCAATAATGGCAAATACAACAAATCTTGCCAGTTGATTTTTCTCTTTGGCAGACTGTTTAGTGAGCGAAATAATGCTTCCGTTCTTTGAATAGTTTTCCTTTTTTGTTTGTTGTCTAAATAATCCGGAAATTTTTCAGCTATCAACTCCTGAGTCACAGTAGAATGAGACATCTTTTTCGCACCTTTCTTTTTACATCTCTCAGACTTCTTTCTGTCATTATAACAAAAGAGGCGTTGAACAGCATTTCTGCTGTACCGCCTCTTTTTTATTCGTACTAATTAGAATCCATACTCTGCTTCTTTTGCTTCTCTGATTTTTTGGTACGTTTCTGTCAACACTACTGTGTCTTCGATTAAATTTTCAATGCGGAAATGGATGTCGTCGTTGATTAGTTCTTTACGGTAGATATCTTTTTCTTCAATAAAGACATAGCGCTGCACCACTTGGGCTTTCATATAAGCCAAGATGGGTTTTATTTGTTGTTCAGCAATCAAATAATGTTTCGGAGAACCGGCTGTCACGATCACAGAGGCTACTTTATCTCTGAAAGCATTTTGCGGCAATAAGTCGAAGACATTTTTTAATGAGGCCGGGATAGACGCCTGAAAGATTGGTGATCCGATAATCAAAGCATCTGCAGCCATAATCGTTTTCGTGATGTAACCCGTGTCCCCTTCATATTCCAAATAATTCCGTCCATCACTGAACTGCATATCGTATTCTGCTAAATCGATAAGAGTAGTTTCGATCTCCGGGTATTTTTCTGATAATACGTTGATCGTATAATCCATGGCTACTCGAGTTTTGGTCCCCACATTCGAACCAGATAACAAGACTACATTCATTTATTTCACTCCTATTTTTTCTTCGTGTATTTCTTAATCGCGGGTAAAATATCGTTGCCGATAATCTCAATATTCTTTTGCAATTTATCAAATGGAACTCCACCGAAGTCCATTTGCGCAATGTAACGCTGGTGTCCAAATGTTTCGTATTGATACAAGATTTTTTCAATGATTTGTTGTGCACTACCAATATTCATCACATTTCGGGTATCTGCTCCCTGAGCAAATTGCTGCTTTGGATAGGGCGAGCCATTCACCAGCTGCAAGCCCTGATTGATATAGGGATATGCTTCTTTAAAGGCTTGTTGAGTGGTTTCTGCCACATAAAAGAATCCTGCCGTTGCGACAGGAAATTCTGCAGGTTCAAAACCTGAACGGCTAAGCGCTTCTCTGTAGGCGCGTATAGAAACCTCAAATGAACTGACTGGCCCCCCTAACATCGCTATAAACATGGGTACTCCAGCGAAACCAGCTTTGATGGCACTTTCTGGCGGTCCTCCAACTGCTCGCCAAAGCGGCAATGAACCCTTTACAGGCCTAGGAAGAATGTGGGCGTTTTTTAACGGTCTGCGGAAATTTCCTTCCCAATTGACAACTTCTTGCTCATTGATTTGCTTCAACAAGTCAAATTTTTCTTCAAATAATTCTTCGTAGTCTCTAAGGTCATACCCAAGCAAATCAAACAGACCGACTCTCGATGCACGACCTGCAATGATTTCTGCACGTCCATTCGAAATGAGGTCCAATGTAGCAAAATCCTCATACACACGTACAGGATCTGAAGTGCTGATAATGGTTGAAGAGCTGGCGATCTTAATTTTATTCGTGGCTTGGGCAATGGCTGCCAATACAACTGAATGTGCTTGAGTGGTAAAGTATTCTTGATGGCTTTCCCCGACACTGAAAAAATCTAATCCAGCTTGTTCTGCCAATTTAGCTAATTCAATGATTTCTTGAATCCGTTGTTCTGACGAGATACGCTTGCCTGTTGCAGGATCAGGAATGTGATCGCCTAATGTGTACAATCCAAATTCTAATCCCTGGCTGGGATCTATCCGGTATTTTTCCATACTTTGTATCTCCTTTGATTTGTTCTTTATTTGTGTCAAGTTGCTTACTTTTTAGAAGTGTATTTTTATATTATATAGGAAAATCTATAAATTGTAAGTATTTATTTTTGATTCTGCTGACAAAAGCAAAAAAAACTCAGAAAATTGATGCCAATTTTCTGAGAATTTTTTTAGAAAAAGTTATTAGACTTGTTGTTCTAGTCGTTCTGGTTTCAATTTCAGTTTTCCTCTGCAAACACCGCAACAATATTTTTGTGTATTCATTCTTCGTTTGCGGTAATATCTCTGAGCGCATTCTTTACACTCATAGATCCAAAAATGAGTTTTTTAGGTTTGGCAAGAGATTTTACATACCGAGAGCCGCCGACTTGTTGGAGCAACAGCTTAAAGTCCGCATCACGATGTTGAAACCCTTTGTTCGCCAAATGTAAATGATAATGGCACAACTCATGCTTGATTACTCCTAAAAATTCCTCCATCCCAAATGTTTCAAAAACTTTGAGATTAAAATCCAAATCGTGACTTTCCAAATGATACCTTCCACCAGTTGTCCGTAACCGTTTATTGAAACTGGCTTTATGGTTGAAAGGTGCACCAAAATCTGTCAAAGAAATTTGTTCTACCAGCACTTGTAGTTCATCAGGACTCAACTGTACACCTCCTTATCATTTCAATCGTTTGAATGGTTGCTCTTTATTTCTGTGGATCCAACATGGTCAAGGAAATCCGACCTTTTTTCACATCGATTTGATCTACCCAAACGGTTACAATATCACCGACTGCTACGACATTAGTCGGGTGCTTAACAAATTTTTTGCTTAATTTGGAAATGTGTACTAATCCATCTTGCTTCACACCAATATCCACAAAAGCTCCAAAATCAATGACGTTTCGCACAGTTCCCTCTAGTTTCATACCGGGTTGAATATCTTCCATTGACAATACATCTTGGCGCAATAATGGAGCCGCCATGTCATCTCGTAAATCTCGGCCTGGTTTGACTAAAGCATCAATAATATCTTTTAAAGTTTCTTTCCCTAACTCTGTCTTTGTAGCCAATTCATCCAAGTTTACACGAGATAAAGCTTCTTTAGCAGCTTCTGTTCCTACATCTTTTAAAGTTAAGCCAGTATATTCCAAAACTTGCTCCGCTTCAGCATAAGATTCGGGGTGAATTCCGGTGTTGTCTAAGACATTTTTTCCACCAATAATACGCAAGAATCCAATAGCTTGCTCGTAAGCTTTAGGTCCTAGACGAGGAACCTTTTTCAATTGGTTTCGTTTTTCAAAACGGCCATTTTCTTCCCGATAGGATACAATATTTTTAGCCGTCGTTTTCGTTAATCCAGCCACTCGCTGCAATAAAGAAGTACTGGCTGTATTTACGTTTACTCCAACTTGGTTAACAGCTGTTTCAACCACAAAATCCAACTGCTCTTCTAAACGTTTTTGCGAAACATCGTGCTGGTATTGACCTACTCCAACCGATTTAGGGTCAATTTTCACCAATTCAGCCAATGGATCTTGCAAACGACGACCGATACTTACCGCGCTTCGTTGTTCGACTTGTAAATTGGGAAACTCACTGCGCGCTTCATCACTTGCTGAGTAGACGGATGCTCCTGCTTCGTTGACGATCACGTAAAACGTTTCTCGGTCCACTTGTTTCAAGTTTTCTGCTACAAAGGACTCTGATTCACGGCTAGCTGTTCCGTTCCCGATAGCCACCATTTCAACACCGAATTTTTCAATCATAGCTCTAAATTTAATAGCTGCTTCTTCACGTTGTCTTTGTCCAGCAGGTTTGTGTGGGTAAATCACATCAATATCCATTACTTTTCCTGTAGCGTCCACAATGGCTAATTTACAACCTGTACGATACGCAGGGTCGAACCCTAAAACAACTTTTCCTTTCAAAGGGGGTTGCAACAATAAGTTACGCAAATTCTCTCCAAATATCGCAATCGCTTGTTCATCGGCTGCTTCTGTTAAAGTAGAACGGATTTCACGTTCAATAGCGGGTCCAATAAACCGTTTGTAACTGTCTACATACGCTTCTTGTAGATATGGAGCAGCCGTTGAAGATAAATCTTTCATAATTTGATTGATTAGATAAGAATAAATTCGGTTTTCATCAACTTCCAAAGTGACTTTTAGAATCTTCTCTTTTTCTCCACGATTCATCGCTAATACACGGTGCGATACTACTGATTTGATAGCCTCGCTGAAATCATAGTACATTTCATAAACGCCTTTTTCGTCTGCTTCTTCATTTTTCGAAACTGAAACGATGCGTCCATTGTTGAAAGTGAAATCACGGATCCATTGACGGTAAGTTGGTTCGTCACCAAAAGATTCTGCCAGTATTTCGTGTGCTCCTGCTAGGGCATCTTCTGTTGTTACTACTTCCTGTTCTTCATCAATGTATTTTTCAGCTTCTGCGGTCACGTCGGTTTTTGGAAAAGACAGTAACCACTCTGCTAAAGGTTCTAACCCTTTTTCTTTAGCAATCGTAGCTTTAGTACGGCGTTTCTGCTTGAATGGACGATACAAATCTTCTACTAATTGCATTTTATCCGCTTGTTTGATCTCTTTTCCCAATTCAGGAGTCAATTTGCCTTGTTCTTCAATCGAGTGAAGGACATCGTTTTTACGTTTTTCTAAATTCTCCAGGTAAGTGTGTCGCTCTTCGATTTCGCGAATCTGTACTTCATCCAAAGTACCCGTCATTTCTTTTCGGTAACGAGCAATAAAAGGAACCGTATTTCCTTCACTCAATAAATTCAATACAGTAGTAATTTGTTTTTTTGAGTAAGCTGTCAATTCAGCATTTAATAATTCCAGTACACGATTTTCATTTGTTTCAGCCATAATCTTCTTCCTCCCTATAATACACATACACCCTATTTTAGCATAAACAAAGAGAGAGTGGAGCAGAGCGTTTAGACTACTGGCTATAAGAAGATTTTGACCAGTCAGGTGCACTTTCCTGACAGGTCAAAATCTTCTTATAGACATGTAGTCTGCTCTGCGCAACTCGTTTAAGAAGCAGAGAGTGGAGAATGGCGTTTTGCTCATCGAATATAAGATACTCTTCCTACAGTCAGGCGAACTTTCCTGACAGTTAGAAGAGTAACTTATAGGCGTATGAGCAGCCATGCGCAACTCGTTTAATGAGAGAGTGGAGAAAAGCGTTTACTATCGACTATAAGAAAATCCTAACAGGCAGGTGCTCTTTACCTGACAGTTAGGATTAGCTTATACGTCGTATAGGCTGCTTTTCGCAACTCGTTTAATGAGAGAGTGGAGAAAAGCGTTTAGCCTATCGACTATAAGAAAATCCTAACAGGCAGGTGCTCTTTACCTGACAGTTGGGATTAGCTTATACGTCGTATAGGCTGCTTTTCGCAACTCGTTTAATGAGAGAGTGGAGAAAAGCGTTTAGCCTAGAAAGTGGAAAAACCGATTAGATTCCATGAGGTTCGTCGTACTTATTTTGATTGATAGTGGTTCAAAAGATTAAACTAGTCAAAGGCCTTTTTACTGACGATTTAACAGTTCGATTGTCATCTTTCGTTACTTAAAAGTATCATCACTCACAAATGAATCTCTAAATTTTGTTACTTTGTTAAGTAGAGCTCCCATCACTCACATTTCAGCTTCTGAATCTTGCCAATTTGTGAGATAAAACCTCTATCTCTAAAAATCCACGCAAAAAACAGGAGTAAAGCTCAATCAAGCTTCACTCCTGCCATCTATATCTATTATCTAGTCAATTTCAAACATCACCATAGTTCTGGCAATCTCGGTTTCAATATTTTTTTTACGCCAATGCTTTTTGTTGCCTAAACACGCACTGATGTAGGTTCTTTCCTCATCACGTAACGTCTTTCTAAAATGAACATGCCCCATGATGCTGTATTTAATAGGGTATTTTTGATACAGCCATTCATAGGAAGAACTGCCTAAAAAGGCATTAAAATAATCATATACTCGATTAGGAAGCTGCACCACGAATTGCGGATGAGTAGCGATATGGGTCATAAGAATCACGTTGCGATCTCCGATTTTCTCCATATCTTCTTCTATCTTATCCAACATCCACTGCGCAACTTCTTGGTTTTCTTTGCCCCAATGCACATAATATTTGTCGTTCCAAGCACCAATCCGATACTTCATCCGGTCAAAATCTTCTTTTGTATATTGCTCATCATCCGCATATCCGTAATCGTACCATCCCGAATTGCCCACCACAGCCCATTTGTCATTGATGATATAAGGCTTTTCAAGAATGCTTTCTGGTTGTTGTTTGAAAAAATCGTAAATCTTTTTGGTATCTTCTTCCCCATTCTTTCGAGACCAGAAATCATGGTTTCCAGGAATAAACAGAACTCGACAAGTCGTTTCTTCTTTTAACTTATCCATAAAACTTTGCGAAAGATGGTAATCACTACTGATATCTCCAGCCAACAGCAATAGATCAACATCCTTTTGATGAAGTTGTTTAGCTAATGTTTTGGCAAATGTGCTCCCTGCTGGAATAGCCTTTTTATTTGAATCGATATGAATATCAGAAATAACTCCTATCTTCATTTACGTCTTCCTTTACTCATTTTTTCTAGTTCGGCATTAATCCTTCTTCTACTAAAAATTCATGCGCTACTTCATCTTCCGATTTGCCTTCCACATCTACTGCATAGTTCATTTGACGCATTTGTTCGTCAGTTATTTTCCCACCTAATTGGTTCAATATTCCTTCCAATTCCGGGTATTTTTCCAACGTTTCTATCAGCATCAATGGAGCTCCTTGATAAGGTGGGAATAGGCCTAAATCATCTTCTAGTTGAACTAAGTTATAGGCTTCAATATCACTATCCGTAGAATAAGCATCTACTAGATTGACGTCTCCAGTTTCAACAGCTTGATAGCGGATATTTGGTTCCATTGTTTCCACACTGCCAAATGTTAACCCGTATAATTCTTGAATCCCCGGATATCCATCTTCTCGGTCTGAAAACTCTAATGTAAATCCAGCTTTGATTTCGTCAGCAATCGGAATCAAATCAGAAAAAGTTTCCAAATCATATTGTTCAGCCAACTCTTCAGTGACCGCCAATACATAAGTGTTGTTGAAATCCATTGGATCCAGTAAAGTCATCTCATATTGCTCTTCTAAACCGGTTTTAGCTTGTTCATAAACTAGAGCTTCGTCTGATGACTCAAGCGGTTCATCTAAGAAAGTGGCCAACACCGTTCCAGTGTATTCGGTATAAATATCGATGTCTCCAGATTGGATGGCATTAAAGTTGAAGGTTGTTTTCCCTAGATTAGGTTCTAATGCTACAGAAATATCGGTTTGGCTTTCAATTAAATCTTCATACATATGCATCAGAATAGTGGGTTCAGCACCTAATTTACCACCAATCGTAATTTCTTCTTCAGAATTGGTTAGCCATGAAGCAACAAAACCAATCACCATCAAACCTAACACTACACTTAATACAATAATCGTCTTTCTAAAGGAGATTTTTTCCAAAACACCCAAAAAGACATCAAACAAAATCGCTAGTAACGCGGATGGAATAGCTCCCAACAAGATCAGTGAGTTATCTCCTCGGTCGATTCCTAGTAAGATAAGATCCCCTAGACCTCCTGCCCCGATCAATGAAGCAATTGTAGCCGTTCCGACAATCAAGACCATTGCATTACGGATTCCTCCCATAATGACAGGAAGTGCCATTGGGATTTGGACTTTCACTAATTTTCGAAAGGCATTCATCCCCATTGCATCTGCAGCTTCAGTCATTGAAGGATCAATATCCACAATACCGATATAGGTATTGCGCAGTATTGGCAGCAATGCATACATCACTAAAGCGATGGTGGCGGGAAGTCGTCCAATACCTACCAGCGGAATCAATAACCCTAGTAAAGCTAAAGAAGGAATCGTTTGGAAAATTGCAGTAATTTGAATAATAGGGTTTGCCCATTTTTTTCGATAAGTCAAAGCTATTGCGATGGGAATAGCGATCAAAACGGCTATTAGTAATGAAATCAATGACAATTCGATATGTTCTAATAAAGTGGTCCACAGTTGCTCTCTTCGTTCTACAAATGTATCGATCAATGTTTGCATTAGCGGTTTCCTCCTTCCTGAACGTTATCGGCCAGGTAAGAAAGAAGTTGTTGTTGTGAAATAGTTCCAATCCATTCTTGGTTCTCATTCATGACCTTTACGTTTGATGCTTTAGCTAATACGCCAGTCGCTTTCTCGATGGTCGCATAAATATTGAGGCTTGGAGCACCCTCAACGTCTGCCGTTCTTTTGTCCATATAACCTGCTTTTACTAAATCGCCTACTGTTCGACGTTGTTCTGAAACTATATTCCCAGCTTTTAAAAATTCTCGTACAAAGTCATTCTTAGGCTGCTCTCGGATTTCTTGAGGCGTTCCAATCTGCACAACTTCTCCTTTGTTAAATAAGCAGATACGATCACCTAACGTTAAAGCTTCGCTAATATCATGCGTTACAAAGACAATGGTTTTATTCAAAGTCTCTTTCATATGTAACAAGTCTTGTTGTAAGCTGCTACGGCTGATAGGGTCCAACGAACTAAACGGTTCATCCATTAAAATAATATCCGGGTCTGCTGCTAATGCGCGAACGATTCCAATTCGTTGTTGTTCTCCACCCGATAATTCAGCTGGTTTGCGGTTCCGATAACTTTCTGGGTCCAACCCTACACTAGCTAATAGTTCTGTGACACGTTCTTTCATTTTTTCTTTAGGCCACTTCTTCATTTCTGGTACGACCGTAATATTTTCCTCAATCGTCATATGCGGGAATAATGCAATTTGCTGCAATACATAGCCGATATTCCAACGCAATTCATTTAATTTGTACTCACTGATCATTTTCCCATCAATCCGAATATAGCCGTTTGTTAATGGAATCAAGCGATTGATCATTTTTAAAGTGGTCGTTTTGCCACTTCCACTAGGTCCAATAAACACAAAAAATTCATTATCTTGAATTTCAAAGCTTAAGTTAGAGACTACGGGTTTATTTTCTTGGTATTCTTTGGATACCTTCTCAAATTGAATCATTTTTTCTCCCCTTAATTTTTTTTAGACTAAAGCAATTGGTTTGAGACACCATATCCCAAACCATGCTTTTTCTACTTTTTATTCCCACAATCCCTTGTTTTTATTTGGAATAGCGTAATCTTTTACGATCCCTGTTTTATCGAAACGAACTCCATGCAAAGCTCCTCCGTACACAGCACCGCCATCAATACCAATAAGGTCATTTTTGGTCCATACATCAGTAGTCTCGTTATCACCATATAGCATTGGAGTTATGGTATGTCCAAAAACTATTTTTTTGCCTGTCTTATTTTTCTGATCGTAAAAACCTTCGCGAATCCATACAAAATCTTTTGCGGCGGTTTTTTTCCAGTCTTTTTTAGCTAAGTCGACACCAGCATGTACAAAAATATAGTCTTCCCATTCATAATACAGCAAGCAGTTTTCTAAAAATACTTCTAGCCAGGGGTAATGACTTTTGATCATTCCCGCTATTTCTACAGCCGAATATTCCTCTTCCGCACCTGGATGCAAGAAGGTCTCAATGGTTTTTCCTCCGCCGTTCATAGCATACAATGAATAATTTTCTTCTGGTTGACGCAGAAAACCAAGCAGCATCTCTTCGTGATTTCCTCGTAAACAAATAGCTCCTTTTTCGGCCACTAAAGAGTTCCCTAAAGCGAAACACTCTTTTGGATTTTCCCCACGGTCTCCTAAGTCCCCTATCAAAACAAGTTGCTGTGTCTCTTCATCCCAGTTCTGTAACATCTCTTTGAACAAAGTGATTTCTCCATGAACATCGCCTATTGCAAAAATTTCTTGTTTCATAAAGCAACGCCTCTCTTAGCATTTATATACTTTATTATACAGAAAAAATACAAATAGGCTAAAAGATAGACTCTAATTCTTTCTTAAGTTTTGGCAACAAAATAGACGTCTCTATTTTTTCGCTTTATAATAAAGACGTATGGTTAAAAATTAGTCGAATAGTGAGAGGAAGTTTTTTTGATGAATTGGAAAAAAATCATCGGCATCATAGTTGCCGTAGCAGCAGTTGCCTTAATAGGATATACCCTTATTTTTGCAAATAATAAGGAAGAAGTTTTAACAGTACGTACCGATACAGTAACAGAAGAAACCATTACAGAGACATTGTCTTTGACTGGACTGGTTGAGCCTAGCCAAACGCAAGAAGTATTTGGACAAGGTACTGTTTCTGATTTACCGGTTGCTGTGAATGATACTGTTGAAGAAGGAGATACATTGATTTCATTCGATGGAGTCAATATTGAAGCCGATTTTGCAGGTACTGTGACAGCTGTCAACGCTTCTGAAGATGAGCCTGATTTAAGTGCTCAAACTGGGACTCCTGCAGTTGTTTTGTCAGATTTAAATGAATTAGAAGTTGCGATTCAATTAACTAAATCTGATGCTCCTTTAGTCAAAGTAGACCAAGCCGTTGAGTTATCAAGTGGAGACAATACTTATTCTGGTACTGTCACACATGTAGATCCAGTAGCTATAGAAACTACTGGTGCAACAGGATCTACTCAACTATTAAATGCTGTGATTTCATTTGATGAAAATCCAGAAGGCTTGATTGCTGGTTTTGATATTGATGCAGACATCACCACAAATAGTGCAGAAAACGCCTTAACGATTCCAATAGAATCATTAGTTTACAATAATGAAAACGAGCCTTTCGTGTATACGGTAGAAAATGATGTCGTTCAAAATACACCCGTAGAAATTGGGCTTCAATCTACTACAAAAGTAGAGATTCTTTCTGGTTTAGCTTCTGGCGACTCCGTTGTTCTTTCACCAAGCGAAGATGTAAAAGACGGTATTACTGTAACGACTCAAGACAAAGAATAGAGGGTAGATAACATTGATTGAAATTAAAGGAATCACTAAAACATATTATACAGGCGGAGAATCATTGACTGCTCTGAACAAAATCGATTTGCGCATCGAAAAAGGTGAATTCACTTCAATTATGGGCCCCAGCGGTTCTGGAAAATCAACCATGATGAATATCCTAGGCTTATTAGACCGCTTTGATGCTGGAACATACTTTTTAAATGGACAAGACGTGAGCCATTTATCAGATAACGAGAGTGCCCTCGTCCGTAATAAAGAAATCGGCTTTATTTTCCAATCTTTCAACTTAATTCCGCGTATGACTATTTTAGAGAATGTTGAATTGCCAATGGTTTATGCCAATGTTCCTAAAAAAGAAAGACGCGAAAGAGCTTTAAAAGCTTTAGATAGAGTTGGTTTGAGTGATCGAGTGAAACACCGACCCAATGAAATTTCTGGGGGACAAAAGCAACGTGTAGCAATTGCTCGAGCAATCGTTAATCAACCTTCCGTTTTAATGGCAGACGAACCAACGGGAAATTTAGATTCTAAAACGACTTTAGAAATCATGCGTATTTTTCAAGAAATCAATGCTGAAGGAACCACCGTTGTCATGGTTACACATGAACCGGAAGTAGCTGCATATACAAAACGTATGGTTTTGTTTAGAGATGGAGAAATCCAAGATGACCACAATCAAACTCAAAAAATAATATAGAAAGGAGCTGTTACTCTTTGAATTTTAGTGAAAATTTTAAAATGGCGATCGATAGCGTTCTGGCAAATAAAATGCGCTCCTTTCTTACCATGTTAGGAATTATCATTGGTATAGCAGCCGTAATTGCGATTTTAGGTGTCGGAAATGGTGCTACAGAAGAAATTACTGGCACATTTAATAACTTAGGCGCTTCAACAATTTCACTTTCTACAACTGACGAAGCCTCTGAAACAGACCCGATTACAGAAAATGATATCTTAGCTTTAAAAGAAGCTATTCCAGAAATTGAACGTATTTCACCAGACAACACAGCAATAGCTTCTATGCAGTCAGATTTTGATAGTCGACAATCCGTTATCTCTTACGGTACACCCGATCTTCAATATACCAATCAAGTTATGGAAAGCACCATCATCAGTGGACGTTACTTTAATCAAAATGACTACGCCGATGGAAAAAATGTCATTGTGATTAGTGAAGATACCGCTGCAGCTTTATTTAATGGACGGACAGAAGTTCTAGGAGAACAAATCAAATTGGTAGGAGATTCAGGAAATCAATTGGATTTGACCGTTATCGGAATTGTTGAAGGAACTTTCCAAGATTTGCAAGGCTCATTTGATTTGAGTCAAATGCCTTTATATGCATCAATTCCTTTGACAACAATGGAAAAATTAAATCCTACTCTGGGCGGAATCAACAGTTTAACGATTCAAGTAGCCGATAAAGATACTATCGAATCGGTTTCAACTCAGATTGTGCGTATTCTAGAAACAAGGCATGATGCTGTAGGGGAAAACTGGTATTCAGCTACCAACTTCCTACAAGCACTCGATCAAGTGGATCAAGTGCTAAGCTTATTTATTAATTTCATTGCCGCAGTAGCCGGAATCGCTCTACTCGTTGGTGGGATTGGTGTGATGAACATTATGCTGGTTTCCGTTACCGAGCGCACCCGCGAAATTGGTACACGAAAAGCTTTGGGAGCAACAACCAGAACCATTTTAGTACAGTTCTTGATGGAATCCGTTATCCTTTGTTTAATTGGCGGAACCATTGGGCTTATCCTAGGTATTTTACTGGCAACAGGAGTTTCAAATGCCTTGAATATCGTTCCAAATATCACCCTCGGCTCTGTTGTACTAGTCCTACTTTTCTCTAGTGCAGTAGGAATCTTCTTCGGACTCTATCCAGCCCGAAAAGCAGCTAAACTAGACCCAATCGAAGCATTGCGTTACGAATAAAGAATAGAGTAAGGCGTTTAGCTCTCCGAACAAAATAGAACCAGCCGTAGTCAGGTAAAGTGCACCTGACTACGGCTGGTTCTATTTTTGGGCGTGTGAGCTGCCTTACGCAACTTGTTTAAAAGAGCAGGAATGTTATCATCTTTAAGACTATTGCTCATTAGGAATACAAAATAAAGAAACATGCCGCTTTCCCCCTAGTTAAATCAGGAGAAAGCGGCATGTTTCGTTTCTATCAAGACTAGAATGGATTTCTTAACCTAGCCCATATCTTTAAATCATCTATTTTTTTATGCTTCGCTAGTCACAACTGCATTTTTATCATTTAAGATATCATCATCTAATGTGTGGACAACTCTAGAAGAAACAACTCCAGCTAACATGCTGTCATTTACGTTCAACATCGTACGAGCCATATCAATAATCGGTTCAACCGAAATCAACAATCCAACAATGGCAATCGGTAAATCCAAAGCACCTAAAACGATCAAAGCAGCAAACGTTGCTCCACCACCTACACCAGCAACACCAAATGAGCTGATGGTTACTACTGCAACCAACGTAATAATAAATGAAGGACTAAATACATCGATTCCAACAGTCGGTGCAACAATGGTTGCTAACATCGCAGGATAAATCCCTGCACAACCGTTTTGCCCAATAGATAAACCAAATGATCCAGCAAAGTTAGCTGAGGCACTATCTACACCTAAAGCTTTTGTTTGTGTTTCAATGTTTAGCGGCAATGCACCAGCGCTTGAACGAGCAGTAAATGCAAAACTTAATACTGGGAGTGCTTTTTTCACATATGTGAATGGGTTTACTTTAAACCCTGATAAAATCAACATATGAATAATAAACATCACGGCAATAGCTGAATAAGATGCAATGACAAATACCCCTAAGTTTACTAAGGCATTGAAATCACTAGTAGCTAACATTTTTGTCATTAAAGCAAAAATACCATATGGAGATATGCGCAATACCAATGTTACGATACGCATCACAATGGAATACAAGCTATCCATGATTTTTTTGAAGAAAGAAGCATTTTCCGGATCTTTTCTAGAAATTCCTAGATAAGCAACTCCTACAAATGCTGAAAAGATTACAACTGCAATGGTACTTGTATCTCTTGAATCAGCTAAATCTGCAAATACATTATTCGGAATAAAATTAACAATTTGTTCTGGAAGAGATAGATCTTCTACTTGGGCCGAAGTTTCGGTTATTTGTTCGATACGAGCTGTTTCAGCATCTCCTTGAGTAAATTCAGCTCCATCTAAGTTAAACAGTAAGACGCTTCCGATACCGATCAAAGCAGCAATCGCTGTAGTGGCCAACAAAGTCGTCAATACTGAAGTACTGATTTTCCCTAGGTTTTTACTGTTTTCAATTTTTGTAAATGCTCCAATAATAGAGACAAAAATCAATGGCATGATCAACATTTGCAAGAATCTTACGTATCCTTGTCCAACGATATTGATCCAACTGATGGTTTCTGTTGTAACTGCTCCATCAGAACCGAATAATAATTGCAAAAGACCACCAAAAGCTACCCCTGCTCCTAAACCCGCAAATACACGAGTTGAAAACTTCACATGTTTTGTTTGCATTTTCCATAGCCCAAACAAAACAGCGACAAATAATACCAATACTAAAATAATAGATACTGTTGTCATATAAACTCTCCCTTTAATATCGCTCTCCCATGACTGGAAAGCATTTTTTGATCATAGGATTAAAGGTCCCAGACTACCTAGTTTTCCGACTGGTAGTCCTAGAATCTGATAATGACAAAATTCTAGAGACTTATAAATAGTAACTGTTTTATGTGAAAAAAGCAACCAAATTACATAATAAGCCCCATCCTTTTTCACAAAGAATGGGGCTTATTAGTTACTTCATAAATTTTCGGATAAAGAACTTGATGATTTCTACAATTGGTATAATAGAGAACGATGTACCTAATACTATTAACCATTGTTCAAGATTTAACGTTGCTACACTGAACCAGCTATTTAATCCAGGAACCAATATGACTATTCCTAAAAGGGCAGCTGAAGTAACAACCGCCAAATTAAACATTTTATTTTTAAATATTCCTACTGTGAATATAGACTTTTCAATCGACTTTACGTTAAAAGCATGGAAGATTTGCAATAAACCTAATGTTGCAAAAGTCATTGTTAAAGCATCTAAATGAATCAATTCTTCATTGCCTACATGTACAGGATTGTGTGTTGCCCACCAATAAACACCTAACGTAAGAGCTCCTTCTATAATTCCTTGGTACACAATACTAGGAAAAACACCATTGGAGAAAAATGTTGCTTCTTTTCCACGCGGTTTCTCTTGCATGATGTCTTTTTCACCCGGTTCCAATCCAAGTGCGATAGCTGGAAAAGTGTCAGTTACTAAATTGATCCATAAGATGTGCACTGGTCCAAGTACGCTCCACCCTAGTAAAGTAGCAATGAA
The DNA here is from genome assembly GCF_045528365.1 of Desemzia sp. FAM 23988. Classification (NCBI taxonomy): domain Bacteria; kingdom Bacillati; phylum Bacillota; class Bacilli; order Lactobacillales; family Carnobacteriaceae; genus Desemzia; species Desemzia sp. FAM 23988. The sequence goes on along the minus strand of NZ_JBGQQS010000012.1, from coordinate 51,439 downwards.
TAACGTCAGCACTTCTCCCAAGTTGGCAGATAATAGGAATTGAATCGCTTTTTGAATATTGGTAAATACTTTTCGCCCTTCTTCTACGGCAACTACAATAGTCGCAAAGTTATCATCTGCAAGGACCATATCACTGGCTCCTTTAGATACTTCGGTTCCCGTTATTCCCATACCCACACCAATATCTGCGGTATTTAAAGCTGGAGCGTCATTTACTCCGTCTCCTGTCATGGCTACGATTTTACCCGCTTTTTGCCAAGCTTTGACGATTCGAACTTTATGCTCTGGCGAAACACGTGCATAAACAGAATATTTTTTGACCGACTTAGCAAATGCAGCATCATCGATCTGATCTAATTCAGCACCTGTAATAACGGCTTCTGACTGCCCTTTTTCAATGATCCCCAATCGTGCAGCAATCGCAGCTGCAGTGTCTTTATGGTCTCCAGTGATCATGATCGAACGGATACCAGCTGTCTTAGCCACGCTGATGGAATCCTTAGCTTCTTCTCTTTCAGGATCTATCATCCCGACCATTCCAGCATAGATCAAATCCGTTTCCACCGTTTGAGTATTTACTTCTGAAGGAACTGTGCTAACCACTTTATAAGCCATCGCTAAAACCCGTAGTGCTTGTGTAGCCATATCATGATTCGTATCTAAAATAGCCGTTCGACTGTCTTCTGTCAATGGTTGCAATTCTCCATTGATATCAATCTTGGTACATCTTTTCAGTAATTCATCCGGTGCTCCTTTAGTAGCAATAAAGTACATTCCATCCGCCATCTTATGAATCGTTGACATCAATTTACGCTCCGATTCAAAAGGAACTTCTGCTTCACGCGGTTCATTTTCCAAAGCTGTTTTAACATCCAGCTTTTTATCTAATGCAAATTGAATCAAGGCTGTTTCTGTTGGATCTCCAATCAATTCTCCTTCGCCAGATATATTGGTGTCATTTGCATATGTCATGACTTTCATGACCGGCGAATCCATACCTATCTCTTCACTTGCGTCTTGCAAAACATTATTGGTATAAATTTTTTCCACGGTCATTTGATTCATAGTCAATGTTCCAGTTTTATCTGAACAAATAATATCCGTACTCCCTAATGTTTCCACCGCTGGCAGATTTCGAATCAAAGCTTTTCGCTTCGCCATCTTTTGGGTTCCCAGTGATAAAATAATCGTCACGATCGCTGGCAATCCTTCTGGAATAGCCGCTACCGCTAAAGAAATAGAGGTTAATAGCATTTCTACCCAATCACGTCCATTGGAAAGCCCCACCACAAACATCACAACAGCAATAATAATGATGGCAATTGTTAAATATTTTCCTAATCGGTTTAAATTATTTTGTAGTGGTGTCATCGTTTCTTCCGAAGAAGCTAACATAGTCGCAATTTTACCAACTTCTGTCGCCATTCCCGTTCCAACAATAATCCCTTCACCACGTCCATAAGTGACGTTGCTGTTCATAAAAGCCATGTTTTTTCGGTCACCAATACCGACCTTCTCATCCTCTATCAGCGTCAACTCTTTTTCGACCGAAACTGATTCTCCAGTTAAGGCAGATTCTTCTATTTTTAGAGAAGCATTTTCGAATAAACGCATATCCGCTGGCACCACATCCCCAGCTTCTAGTAATACAATGTCGCCCGGAACCAGCTCTTCACTTTTAATATGTACTACAGAGCCATTCCGTCTTACTCGTGCTTCCGGAGAAGACATTTTCTTTAATGAGGCGATAGCTTCTTCAGCTTTCGCTTCTTGAAACACTCCTAAAACCGCATTTAAAATGACAACCGCTAAAATAATGACTGCATCAGCTATGTCGCCAAAAAACGCCGATATCAAAGCAGCTGCGATTAAAATCAAAATCATAAAATCTTTGAATTGTTCAAAGAATTTTACAATGACGCTTTTCTTCTTTTCTTCATTCAACTGATTATGCCCATAAGATTCAATCCGTTTTTCCGCTTCTGAAGTTGATAGACCTTCTTTGGATGTTTCAAATTTGTTAAAAACCGTTTCTACATCCTGAGCGAAAAAAGGCTCTTTTATTTGTTCTTTATTTGCCATCCTACTCATCCTCTCATTCCAACTGTTCTTCGTACTTACCGTTATTATAGGCTGTTCTTGTTTTTTATTCAAAGAAACCGCCACGGTTCTGTAAAATATTCAAAAAAGAGCTGAAGCAATAAAAATTTGCTTCAGCTCTGTGATTAAAAATTAAGTTTAAATGAAAGCTAAAATCAAGAAGTTCAAAACAAATAGTCCTGCTGAAAACCACAATACTGGATGGATTTCTTTTGTTTTGCCTTTTGCTACTTTAACAATGATATAGAAAATAAAGCCTGCTGCGATACCATAAGAGATACTGTATGCCAATCCCATAAAAATAGAAGCGAAGAATGCTGGCACAGCTTCTTCCAAATCATCCCATTTGATTTCCATGAACGATGACATCATTAAAACTCCGACCATGATTAAAGCTGGTGCAGTTGCTTGAGTTGGAACGATGGACACTAATGGAGAAAACAGACTAGTCAATAAGAACAAGAGCGCTATTACTACACTTGTCATACCAGTTCTTCCCCCTGCACCGATACCGGCTGCACTTTCCACGTAAGTAGTGGTATTAGATGTTCCTAAAATAGCTCCAACAGAAGTTCCGATGGCATCTGCAAAAAGAGCTTTATCCATTTTTGTTTTAAATCCAGCACTGTCATCTAAAGCCATTTCATCTTCTTGTGAGAAGATACCTGTTTTTCGACCAGTACCAATAAATGTACCGATCGTATCAAATACATCTGACAAACTAAAAGCAAAAATAGTCATCAACACTAAAGGCATACGAGAAAGATCACTGAATAAAGAACCTAACCCTTGTGAGCCTAATGCCACACCAAATGTTTCCCCAAGTTCACTAAATGCATTTCCTAAAGAATTAGCCGGATTAGAAATACTGGAGATGTCTACTACTCCCATTGGAATACCAATAACGGTGGTTGCAACGATTCCGATTAAAACAGCACCTTTGACATTCATGACCATCAAAATAACTGTAACGATCAACCCGATTAAAGCTAAAAGAGCGCCTGGACTTGTGAAGTTAACTAACGCAGGAACGATCCCGCCACCGCTTACGATGCTGGAGATTCCTCCTTCATAAGCTGAATTTGCAGCGTCAAATGGAGCATTGTTGATGGTTTGGATGTTTCCTGGTTCAGAAGTAAATTGAAGGAAACCTGCATTTTTGATTCCAATGTAAGCGATAAAAACACCGATTCCTCCACTGATAGCGTGTTGTAATCCCATTGGAATAGAGTGAATAATCATTTTGCGGATTTTTGTGACAGTAATTAAAATATTGAACAATCCACACAAAAATACCATCGCTAGTGCTTCTTGCCATGTAAATCCTAAGGCAAATACAACCGTATAAGTGAAAAAAGCATTTAAGCCCATACCGGGTGCCAATGCATAAGGTACATTAGCAAATAATCCCATGACTAAAGTACTGACTGCTGCAGAAATCAATGTTGCTAGGAAAACTGCTTGTGAAGGCATTCCAGTTAAAGACAAAATTGCCGGGTTGACGAAAATGATGTATGACATAGCAAAGAAGGTTGTTAATCCTGCAATGATTTCTGTAGAAAGAGTTGTGTTATTTTCTTTAAATTTGAAAAAATTTTCCATTGTCTTGTAGCCTACCTTTTTCTTATTTACAAAAGAAAGATTGATACTATTTTTCTTTATAAAATATAAGCTACAGCAAGTTTGAATTTAAACTGGTTAAAGAAATAAGAGGCGGCTGTGGGGAATAAACAAAAATAAGGTCCGTTTAATAATCCACAAATACACTTTTATAGCATGGAAAAATGTTCCACACTTTATTTCTCTAATAGTTGACCGTTTACGGTGGTCTGTAGAAACTCAAAGCCCATATCGCTTAGATTATATTAGAAATTTTCTTTTGCTTCCTCATTATAGGGGCTATAACGTAAAAGGACAAGGTAAAATCATATAATAGGTGATTAAAAGTTTCTAATGTTCGTATTTATTTGATTGTTGTAATAATATTTGTAAATATAGGACGTGAAATCGGATTTTTAAACTATGACTTGTTATTTGGTACATCTGTCTACCTTAGCATCGCATCGCTAGAAATTCTTAGTTGGTTCAGTTTTGAATCAAGAAATTTGCAGCTCACAATTCAATTGGTTTTACTGGTTCAATTGCGAGATAGGAGCTCTATACCTCGTAATTCAACTGATTTTAACGATTCTTTTGTTAACTAGAACCCTTGTACTTCGCAATTCAACTGGTTTTACTCCTTCAATTATGACGTACGACATCTAAGCATTATTTCTTATTGCCCAAATTCAAAAAGATACTTTTAAAACGAGTTGTGTAAGCTAAACGCCTTACTTCATGCTCTGCTTTCTAGACGAGCTGCGAAAAGCAGACCACATGCCTATAAGGCGACCAGCCACTGTTAGGAAAAACACCTAACTGTGGCTGGTCGCCTTATATTCAGTGGTCTTAACGCTTTTCTCCGCGCTCTGCTCCACTCTCTCTATCTCATAGTTACGAATTCTTCTGCTCCGGTTGGGTGGATGGCTACTGTGTTGTCGAAGTCTGCTTTGGTAGCTCCCATTTTGATGGCCACGGCAAATCCTTGCAGCATTTCGTCCATTCCATTCCCTAACCCATGCAAACCAATCACTTTTTCTTCTGGCCCTTGGCAGACTAATTTCATATAGGTTTTTTGGCGATTTTTTGTGATCGAACTGTGCATTGAAGTAAATTTCGCTTGGTACACTTTAATGTCTTCTGATCCGTGTAAATCAATCGCTTCTTGTTCTGTGTAACCAATTGTTCCAATCGGCGGGTGACTGAAAATAACGGATGGGATATTTGTGTAATCCAATTTCTCCGTAGTTTTCCCATTAAACAATCGTTCCGATAAACGACGTCCTGCTGCGATAGCTACAGGTGTTAATTCAATTCGGCCTGTAACATCTCCGATTGAATAAATCCCTTCAACCGTTGTGTTTTGGTATTCATCCACTTTGACATGTCCTGCTGGAGTCAATTCAACATCGGTAGCTTCTAAATTGAGGTTTTCAGTATTGGCTTCACGTCCGATAGCCCAGATAATGGTATCTGTATTATGAGTAGCGCCATCTTCAAAATGAATCGTTAAACTACCATCTGCTTCTTTTTCAACTTTTTTTGGAACGGCAAATGTGTGTAACGTAGCGCCTTCTCGTTCCATCGTTTCTACCAATCCCTCACTAATAATAGAATCAAATGTTCTTAACGGAGCTTGTTTGCGGACGAATAAATGCGTATCTACTCCAAATCCATGGGTTACTCCAGCTAATTCTACAGCAATGTATCCTGCTCCAACTATAGCGATTCTCTCAGGCAGTTCATTTAATGCAAAGAAACCATCGGAATCGATACCTAATTCTGCTCCTGGAATGTTAGGTTTTGAAGGACGTCCTCCTGTGGCAATCAAAATATGATCCGCCGTATACTGTTCACCATTTACTTCGATCGTGTGATTGTCTACAAATGTAGCAAATCCTCTGATCAAGTCTACATGATTGCTGTTCAAGCCGCTTTCGTATACAGTATGCAAACGATCAATGTATTTTTCTCTGTTCAAGACTAATTTGGCAAAATCGAAATTTTTTTCAGGAATGCTGATTCCGTAATCTTCAGCATACAAATTCATTTCATCCAATAATTGAGCTCCATGCCACATAACCTTTTTAGGTACACAACCGACATTGACACAAGTTCCGCCAAGTTCATTCGCTTCTACTAAAGCTACCTTTGCTCCATGCATTCCTGCTCGGTTAATAGAAGCAATTCCACCACTACCGCCACCGATAGCTATATAGTCATAATGTTTTGTCATCAAGTATTCCTTCTTTCTTATTCTCATTCTGTTATTGTTCTTCCAGTGCCAGATCCAAAGTATCTCCTGCTCTGTGTTCCATTTCATATTGGTGATAATACTCACCTAATTTGTATTTGTAGTCTTCTCTTTTATTCCATGGTTTTTGCTTTCCGCAATAATGGATAAAGACTACTTCCTGTTCTACCCATTCCACATTGTAATCTTTTGGGAAGATCACATTAGCTTTTGAATAATATCTCGGATCCAGATTATAAATTCTCCAGTCCGCTTCTAAAATAGAATCCCAATACAAGTGATTAAAAACATCTTGATCTGGTAACAACAATCTTTTTTTGTACAATTCGATCACAGACAAAATGTCTCCTTGTTGTTTGCTTGCTCGAATGGCAGGCAAATTCATCAGAATGATTCCTGTATTAAAATACCCTTTTGATTCTAACATATTCAATCGAATATTGTTGATCGGCTGGATCCATTTCGTCAAATAATCATGCGTAGTTGCTACAAATAAGTTCTGTTTAAAATCTTGATAATAAAAATCCGTTATAGGATTCAGATTGACAATATCTGGATCTAAATACAGAATCCTTTCCAAATCTTCTGGCAACACAAATGGAGCTAATAAACGATAGTACATTTCAATCGAATAATACCGATTAACCGTCGTTTCCATTTCAAATAAATCATGGCAATTAATTGGAAAAAACTCATGTCCGTTAGCCACAATGAAGTCATTTATCTCTTGCAGTTTCATGTTGCGCATGTCATTATGCATAAGATAAATAGCGAGCGTTTCTTCTGTATTTGTTTTAAATACTGACCACAACATCGTTCTGAGTGGAGGTAAGTAATTTTCATTGCAAGTCACTAATAAATTCATCTGCTATCTCCTACTATACATAATCTTACTACTATTTTACCGCATTATCTTTTTCAGCTTAAGAGCAAATATTCACTTTATCCATGCGGTTTTCTTTATTAAGCATATCATATTTAGATTGAAAGAGAATTCTTTTGTTTTTTATTCCCTTCCAAAAATCATTTGTTTTCTTAAAAGGTTGAAATGATTCGCGGTGTTGTTTACAGTATAATGTAGTAAGTACTAGATTTTTTTAGGAGGTTCAAATGGAAAAAGATATTAAGTTTTACTGGACATTGTTTCTTTCTACATTAACATTAAGTGCTTTTACATTTGGAGGAGGATATGTAATTGTTCCGCTTATGCAAAAACGATTTGTAAAAGAGCTTCAATGGATCGATGAAGAAGAGATGTTGGATCTGGTAGCCATTGGTCAATCTGCTCCAGGCCCTATTGCTGTTAACACCTCCATTATTGTTGGGTATCGAATGGCAGGTATATTAGGCTCTTTAATAGCCGTTATTGGGACAATTCTCCCCCCATTGTTCATCATTACGATTATTTCTTTCTTTTACCAAGCTTTTAGAGACAACCCTGTAGTCAGTGCTTTATTACTAGGAATGCAAGCTGGTGTTGCTGCAGTTATTGTCAGCGTAGTGGTTGATATGTCCGCAAAAATCATTAAAGATAAGCAAGTTTTGCCTATTGTGATGATGGTACTAGCCTTTATTGCTGCGATATTCTTGAACATCAATATCGTGATTATTTTACTTATTTGTGGTGCTGTTGGAGCTTACACTTCACTACAAGGGCCTCATAATCAAAAGGGGGATTCATAAAAAATGGTTTACTTAAAATTATTTTGGAGTTTCTTTCAAGTAGGTCTCTTTAGTTTTGGTGGCGGCTATGCAGCTTTACCTTTGATCGAAGAACAAGTGATCCATCAAAACAATTGGTTATCGAGTACAGAGTTTATTGATATCGTTACAATATCTCAAATGACTCCTGGACCTATTGCCATTAATACATCTACTTTTGTAGGTACAAAAGTAGCAGGTCTCCCTGGGTCTGTTGTCGCAACTCTTGGCTGTATTGCTCCTTCCTGCATTATTGTAGTCCTGCTAGCTAGATTGTATTATAAATATAAAGGAATCCCACTTATGGATGGTATCCTTAAGGGTTTACGTCCAGCTGTAGTGGCGTTGATCGCTTCTGCTGGGTTAACCATCTTTTTGACGGCTATGTTTGGAGCAGCAAACTTCCCTATAGCTCTCGGAAACCTAAATTGGATTTCAGTTATACTCTTTATGATTGGGTTAGTACTTTTACGCAAGACAAAACTAGGCCCCATCCATGTGATGATTCTTTCAGGAATAGCAGGCATTATGATTTACTATGTGATTCTGTAATCAAATTAAACAGTTGCTAAGCAGGAAGAGACGATTCTTCTTACTGAGCAACTATTTTTATATAGAGAATCATCTGATATAAAACAAGGTACTATACTTGGTTCACTCTTCCAAAGAAAGTTTTTTCTTAGAAGATTAGACCCTTGAAAAAAACGTCAGCAAGTTTTCACCTGCCGACGTCATCTTTCTCTTATGCAACTATTCTTCTATTTAAGATCTAAAGCTGAATCTTCGTCTGCTACTGTTTTTCTCCATAAGCCAAGAATCACAGCGGCTACTACCATTCCGATTACAATGGATAAGACAAACAATCCAATATGATTAGATAATCCAGCTACAAACAATCCACCATGAGGCGCTGGAACTGTTACATTCCACAATTGAGTCAAGCCCCCTGCAATAGCAGAACCTACTACTGAAGAACCAATTACGCGTAACGGATCAGCTGCAGCAAACGGAATGGCTCCTTCAGTGATAAACGAAATTCCCATCACATAGTTTGAAAGAGCTGATTTTCTTTCATCAGCGTTGAATTTATTCTTGAAGAAAGTGCTTGCTAAAGCGATAGCTAAAGGCGGCACCATTCCACCAGCCATAACGGCTGCCATCAAACTTCCATCGCCAGTATCTGTAAAGATTCCGATTGAAAAGGCATAAGCAGCTTTATTGAATGGGCCTCCCATATCAATAGACATCATACCACCAAGTAAAGCACCTAATATAACAGCATTTCCAGTTCCTAAGTTTTCCAAGAAACTGATCATCGCTGCATTGATCGAACCAAATATCGGTCCTACAATGAAATACATCAATAATCCAATAAGCAATAAACCAAGTACTGGGAACAATAAAATCGCTTTGATACCTTCTAATGACTTAGGCAGATTGCTCAAACCTTTTTGCAAACCGATCATCAAATATCCTGCTAAGAAACCAGCTACCAAACCGCCTAAGAATCCTGCGTTACTTGCTACAGCCATTACTCCACCGACCATACCAGGCATCAAAGCTGGTCGATCGCCAATACTAAGGGCAATATACCCTGCTAAAATCGGGATCAAGAACCCAAATGCATGATTACCGATAGAGTTTAAGAATAGAAATACTTCACTTTCTTTACCTAACAGGTTCTCAAACAAGAATGACAGACCCATTAAGATCCCACCACCAACTACAAATGGCAGCATGTGTGAAATCCCATTCATTAAATCTTTATAAACCCGGTTCCATACAGATCCTTTTTCTTCGTTATCTACCGTTGACTCACTTTTTTGTCCGCCAGATGAAAAAATCGGCGCTTGTTTATTGATGGCTTTTGTAATCAACTCTTCTGTTTTTCGAATACCGTCACTTACCGGACGTTGCAATACTGGTTTACCGTCAAAGCGAGCCATTTCAACTTGTTTATCCGCCGCTACGATAACACCCACAGAACGTTCGATGTCTTGAGTCGTTAGGCGGTTTTTGATTCCACCGCTTCCGTTTGTTTCTACTTTGATGTCTACGCCCATTTCAGCTGCTTTCTTTTTCAAAGCATCCTCAGCCATAAACGTATGTGCTATACCTGTAGGACAAGCTGTAACAGCTACGACAAAGGGTCTTTCAGAAACAGTATTTTCTTCAGGAGCTTCCGTAACAGCATCCTGATTTTCTACTTCTTCTGCTTTTTCAAACAATTCTTGTACTTCATCAGCACTTGAGGCATTTTTTAACGATTCTACAAAATCTGGACGAATCAAAAAGCGAGATAAATTGGCTAAAGCTTGCAAGTGAATGTCATTTGCGCCTTCAGGAGCCGCGATCATAAAGAATAAATAAACAGGTTGGCCGTCTAATGAATCATAATCGATCCCTTCATTGCTTTTAGCAAATAAAACTGTTGCTTCATTCACAGCTTTATTTTTTGCATGAGGCATAGCGATTCCGTCTCCAAGACCTGTAGACGTTTGTTGCTCTCTCTTCATGATTCCTTCTTTAAATGTTGCTACATCGCTGATTCGATTATGTTTCTTTAAATTGCTGATCATTTCATCAATAGCACTTTCTTTGCTCTGTGCTTTCAGATCCATGATCATAACATCTTTGATCAAAATATTGTTGATCTTCATACTCAATTCCTCCTATTAAAGTTCCACTAATCTATTTTAGAAATCTGTACTTCGTTGATGAGCGATTCGATTTCAGCTTTTGTTGCCAAGTCGTCAGAAAAAGCTGTTGCACTACCTGTCGCGACGCTTCTCTTGAAAGCTTCAAGTTCATCGTTTGTTTCTACTAGTGTTCCTATAAATCCTGCAACCATTGAATCTCCAGCACCAACTGAATTTTTCACTTTCCCTTTAGGTACATTGGCTTGATAAACAGCTTCTTTCGTAAAGAATAAAGCTCCGTCTCCTGCCATAGAAATAACTGCATAGGTTGCTCCTAAAGAAAGCAATTTTTTCCCATAAGGAATCATTTCTTCTACCGACTGGAATGAAACATCAAATAAATCAGCTAGTTCGTGATGATTCGGTTTTACTAGCAACGGATTAGAACTAAGGGCATTCAATAATTCTTCTCCCGCTGTATCAATAATAAATTGAGCGCCATGAGAAGTGATTTTTTCAATCATCTTTTGGTAGAAATCAGCTGGAAGTGTTGGCGGTTTATTTCCCGATAACACAACTACATCCTCAACAGTCAACTCATCTAGTTGCTGCAGCAATTGATCTGCTTCTTCTTGAGTGATAGCTGGTCCCGCAGCATTGATCTCTGTTTCTACATCTGCTTTTATTTTTACGTTGATTCGTGTGTCTTCCTTGATTTCAATAAAACGGGTTTGAATAGCTTCTTGAGTCAGCCAATTTGAAATGAAATGACCTGTGAATCCTCCAAGAAATCCTAAAGTTGTTGTGGTTTGGCCTAGGTTATTGAGTACACGAGAGACGTTTATACCCTTTCCCCCTGGAAGCTTTATGTCGCTCTCCATCCGATTTAATTCTCCCGCTTGAATAGCTGGAATTTTAACAATGTAATCAATCGATGGATTCAATGTTACTGTGTAAATCATGTTTTACCTCCATTATAGTTGTGGCTTTGAAGTAGGCTTCAAATTCTGTTCTGTCCAATTCGTTGCTGACAAGAATAGCATTTTCAATATTGTCCACTTTATCAAATGTAACTTTGTTAAATTTCGTTTTGTCTGCCAAAACAAATACTTTGGCACTATTTTTAACAGCTTGTTTTTTGATGGCTGCTTCTTCAGGATCTGGAGTAGTTAAGCCACATTCGATATCGATTCCATTGATTCCTAAAAAAGCTTTGTTGAACCGGTATTGACTCAGTTGCGTTAAACCGATAGCTCCAATAACTGCTTTAGTGGTATTTTTTAATACTCCACCAATCAATATCACCTCATTGTTCTGGTCCGCTAACAAACTGGCTTGTTGTACTGCGTTTGTGACAATACGAATGTCTTTCTGTTTTAAGAATGGAATCATATACAATGTTGTAGTTCCGGCATCCAGAAATATCGTATCTCCATCATTGATCAATGTCGCGGCGTATTCTGCAATGTCTTTTTTCTCTTGAACGTTCTTGAGGGTTTTTTCTATCACTGGAAGTTCTTGTTCAACTTCATAAATCCGTTTGGCTCCGCCATGCACACGAACCAACAAACCTCTTTCTTCCAAGACATCCAGATCTCTTCGGATAGTAGACTCTGAACAGTCTGTTTCCTTCATTAAATCTTGTGATTTGACTAGACCACGCTGGGCTAATCTGTCTAATATATATTGATAACGTTCTTCTGTTAACATTATACACACCTTCTTCACCATTACTTTACCACCATTATCGTTCAAAAACAATCAAAAAATAAATCGTTTTCAAAATTTTAATCTTTTTTTAATTTCTGTTTATTCTTACGTTCCTTTTTGACAAATTTACACCGTAAAGCTATATTAAAAATAAGAGCATAACACCTTTTTAGTGCTTTATTTTGAGAAAATAGAAAGGGGGATCTGCATGTATGAATTAAGCAATATAGAAATTCTCATTCGCATTAGCGTAGCTATCCTGTGCGGAAGTGCTGTCGGTTTTGAACGCGAAGCAAAAGGGCACGACGCAGGTCTAAGGACCCATATGCTGGTGTGTGTGGGTGCTGCAGTGATGGCGATGGCTCAAGTTGAGGCCAGTTTTGATATTATTGAAACTGTGATTGAAAATCCTGATCTAGCCGGTACGCTTAGTACAGATTTTATTCGTTTAACAGCTCAGATCGTCAGCGGTATTGGATTTTTAGGTGCTGGAACCATTATTGTCACTAAAAGAAATGTCTCTGGTTTAACAACTGCCGCTTCTATTTGGGCAATTGCCGGAATTGGCATCTCTGTTGGAATGGGGTATTACTTCTTGACGGTTGCCAGTACAGTCGCTGTTTTGCTCGTATTAAGAATTATTAAACGTTTATTCGGTTCCCCCAATATGAATCTGATTTATATCAAATATATCGGCAAAGAAACCCAAGAGGCCATAAAACAGTATTTCATTGAAAACAACATCAAACTATTCAGTGAACAGCATAGTTTAGACAGCACTGAAAATCAGGCTCCTGCCTACTCCAATTACTATACTGTTGGACTTCCAGAAGATTTCCCTTTATCTCGTGTAGTAAATGAAATCATTGATTTGGAGAATGTACAGCATATCAGTACGTTAAAAGAACGCTAAATAAAAAGGTTCTATAATATTTGACGTTAATGAATAAAAACAGTTTCCTTTTCAATGCTAAACCTTTTAAAAACTCATTCTTAGAAATTTATGGAGGAGTATGGGGTTGCTTATAGCCATGAATAAGGATGCAAAAAAAAGGAAACACTGTGGGCGTACGCCCAAGGGTACCATGCTTGTAAGCTGCTGAAGCAGCAAAAATCATGGCAATTACTTAGTGTTCGGCTTTAGCCGTTACACTAAGTTTGACGCTTGCAAGCCTTGAGATGCGGTATTCGGCCAAGGCGTTCCCATGGCTTTCCACAAGTAACCCCATAGGCCGGAGGAAATTTCTTTACCAACGTTAGAAGATGAAGAGTCAATAAAAACAGCACAGAAGACTAGTCCATTTTACCTAGCCTTTTGCGCTGTTTTATTATGACTGAACTTTCTTCTTAAATCTCCACCATTCAAAACCATACAATGCAAAACCGATCACACTAACGACTAAACCTGTTTTAAAAAAAGGAGTCTGGTAAGAGAATAGTACCTCAGATTCCCCAGCTTCAAGTGGAATCCCGATAAAGCCATAATTCACTTTGATCGGATCTATTTCTTCTCCATTGATCTTTGCTGACCACCCTATTGAATACGGCATCGAAGTTACTAACACGGTGTCTTCTGTTGAAGAAATCGTACCAGAGACTCGTTCATTTTCAAAGTTCGTAATCATCAACTGGTTTTCGCGCTTCTCAGCTACTTTATCATCGTAGGCTTCATCCATTGGCAGAGCATAGACCGTAATCTCTTCCAAGTCATATACTCCCGGCTTTTCAAACTGAAGCGTGATTGTATCTGATTCATCTCCAGATTGATAACCTAAGTTGAACAACATTTTTTCTCGATGAATATACGAACTAAAGCTTAATTCGTCGGATTGATGGATAATTTTATTTCTGTCATTAAATGCTACTGTTGTATTAAAACTCGTATTCACTCTGTTTAGAGATTCTCTCGGTTTTGGTTCATGATTGAGTCCTTCTAAATAAACATACACTTCACTGTTACGAATATTTTCCAGATCATTGATGCGAATCGCTATTTTTCCATCACTGTCTTGAACGTAAATTTTATCGCCGTCTATGGTTATTTTTTCTTCATCTTGACTGCTGATCGTTGTATCCACAGATTGAGTCGTTAAACGATCCTCAAATAAAGCCAGTTTAGCGGAGTCCACCTTTTCTTCATCAGCCGTAAAACCAGTCGAAAGAAATTCTTCTTTTTCCACCGGATTCAACTTCTCGAACTCCGTATTGCTCATAAAAGCGTCATTCGCATAAGCAAATGGATATGCCTGATCCGTTTCAGCTACTAAATGAGCATTGTCTCCTTCTGAACGATAAACCACTTCATAACCGTATGGCAAGTATTTTTCATTCTTTAAAGCTGTAACGATATATTGGACTCCCATGACATGATTCGCAATGCGGCGATCGTCAAATCCATTACGGACCGGTTGGATCAATTGAAACGATCCAACTTCTAATTGGCTGGCAAATTCAGCCACAGCACCATTAGTAATCGATAAATAAGAAGTCATCCCCATTCGTTCCAAGTAAATCATATGGTTTCTGATGTGATTGTCTTTTGCCGTTAAACCAATTCGAAACGGCTCTTCTTCGACATCAGGAATTTCTTCTTCCACACCATCAAATACCTGTGCGTATTGCTCATCAGCTGTTCCGTAATCCAACAAGGCGGACATTTTATTTTGACCAAATGGATAATAATACTGTTGCGCATTGAAAATCACATTTGCGATGATCGATAAAAGAATGATCGAAGAAGCGAGACTACTCTGCTTCGTTGCCCATTTGCCAACATGTTGGAGTTTTGCAGCTGTCACGATGACAGCCAATGCCACTAGTGCCGCAATCAAAGGTACTGTTCGAGCAAGCGAAAAACCGTCTATCACTTGCGGAACGATCGATAAGACGCCAAAAATAAGTGCACCTATCGCCATTGCTCGCCGATCTTTTTTTGTCCAATCAAATCGGTATTGATAAAATTGTGCCACTGCTATCCCTAGGAATAATGGAATAGCAAATGTCCAGCGATTATATGGGCCAGAGAACCCATTCATAATCGATCCGAATAGCGGAAACAGCAGCATAACTGTAAACAGGATCAACATAAATGGAATAGAGCCGAATAACTTCCGTCTGGTGAACATCAGCGGGATGACAAGCATGACTATCCCAGCAAACCCAAGTACAGTCCATAAATAGCTTTCTGAAATAAATCCATTCGCTAAAAGAGCAATGTAATATTGCAGTGGGTATAATGTCATACCGCTCGCCATTTCCCCTGATCCTCTTGATGATTGCAAGAATCCCCAAATCACCGGGAACAACACAACCGCAGACATGCAAACACCCACTAAATAACTATATAAAGCTCTGAAGAAATAACTCCAAAACTCTTTGAATGGTTTTTCTAAACGGTATAGATCAAGATATCGAAAAATAGCGTAGATAAAAATCAATATCGTTAATTTATAGAAGAAATAAAAATTGCTCGCCGCACTCACAAATACAACTCCAGCGAATAAAAAGGCTGTTTCATTGCGCAATATTTTTTCTACACCCAGGCAAAGAAGCGGAAAGAACACCATCGGCATCAAAAAGAAAGGATGTCTTGTAGCATTCAATGTTACATAATGGGCGAAAGTATAGACGAAAACCCCTGCCAATATCCCAGAATTACTGAAACCCAATTTACGAGCATAAAAAATAAACGCTAATCCAATACAGTAAATTCTGAGCACAATCAAAAAATGAAAAGCAAATTCCATCATACTAGATGGAAATAGCAGTCCTAAATACACAAACGGGTCTCCTACTACATAATACCCGTAAGAAGTGATCACATCCGCACCTAAACCGATCGTCCAATCCCAAAATTGAAATCCACCAGTTGGATGCAGTAAAAATTCCCGCCACATACTTACATAGTCTTCAAACAATAAATAGTGTTGGGTAAATCCGTCACTTTGCCAAATAAAAGAAGTCCCGCTGTACACAAAGTACCCATAAATCGAAGTCATTATGACGATAAAGAAAAGAGAATACCACAAAAAGAGATTTGCGGTATTCTTTTTCTGTGTCATTCCTAGTTGTTTCATAACATTAGTCACCAATCTCTTTCTTCCTAATTATTTTTCAATCTGATTTCTTTTGTTTGAAGACAAAGAATTTACTGAAAAAATAATTTAGTACGACCACAATAAATTGGGTGGCTATTTTAGCTATATTCGTGTCTACTAATATAAAATCAACTAGTATCCACATGCTCAACATATCAAATATTCCAGAAACAGCTCTAAATCCACTAAATAAAACAAATTCTTTCAACCAACTTTGAAAACTTTCAGATTTTGATTTAAACACGTACTTTTTATTGGTGAAGAAAGCAAATAATATCGACAGAACAATAGCTACTGCATTTGCGATCAAATACTGTACTCCCAAAACAGAGTCCATCACATAGAACACGACGATATTGACGACTGTTGTCAGTACACCAAAAACTAAATAAACAATTACTTCTTCATACTTCACATATAATTTTTTTACTAATTCCATCATGCAAAACCAACGCTTTCTGCTTATTCTTTTTCTTTTTCATTACTAGTAGCAGCTTCTTTTTTCTGACGTTTTTCTTCAGAAGTCTCTTGTACAAAATAAAGCGGCCGGTCTTTGGTTTCCACAAATACGCGTCCCAAATATTCGCCAATAACCCCTAAAGAAATCAGTTGGATCCCGCCTAGGAAAAGCACCCCCGCTATCAATGATGGATAGCCGGCAACTGTATTTCCAAAGAAAATCGTCCGCATGATCTCAATAAACAAGTAAATGAAACCAAGTAAAGAAATAATCATTCCTACCAAAGACCATACTTTCAAGGGAAGTGTGCTGTAAGAAGTGACTCCATTGATGGCAAGAGTTACCAGAGAACCAAACTTCCATTTTGTTTCTCCACCTGCTCTAGGATCAGCATCAAAAGTGATTTCTTTCTTTTTGAATCCGATCCAATTGTACATCCCTTTAGTGTAACGGGAATGTTCTCTCAACTGAGATAAGGCTTCGATACATTTTTTATCTAGCAGGCGAAAATCTCCGGCATCCGGAATGATTTCTTCTTTGGAAACTTTTTGCAATAATTTATAATAGGTTTTTGATGTCCATTTCTTGAGCTTGCTTTCGCCTTCTCTTTTTCTGCGAATAGCGTAAACATCGTCATACCCTTGTTCCCACCAATAGAGCATCTCTTCAATAGCTTCTGGCGGATGCTGCAAATCGGCATCCATGATGATCATCGCATCTCCACTAGCATAATCAAAGCCTGCCGACATAGCGACTTCTTTGCCAAAATTCCTGGAAAGGTCCACATATTGCACACGCTCGTCTTTTTCTTTAAGTTGTTTAACAATTTCAAGCGTTCTATCTTTACTCCCATCATTGACAAAAAGAAACTCGAAGTGATAGTTGGTTAATCGATTGCATACTTCAACTAACACATGATACATCTGTTCAAGGACTTCTTCTTCATTGTATGCTGGAACTAATATCGTAATAGTTTTCATTCTTGACTACCTTTCACTTTCTGTCTTTCTAAAATAACTTATCCATCAAATTATACCTTAGTAACATTAGAACGTCTATTAATGTGCTATGTAGTCATCTAGATAGACTCACAAAAAATTATCTTTATTTTAGGAATTCGATGCCTTTTTTTGGATATTCCGGCCATCCTAATTCATTAACTTTCGCAAAATATAAGATAGCCCAAACCAAAGTACCACACTAATGCCAATAGTAACCAACCAGCCAGCAGGATTATTTTCTAACGGAAGAGGCATGTTCATGCCGAAAAATCCCGTAATGATTGTAGGCACTGTCAACAAAATAGACAATGCAGTTAAAATTTTCATCGTATCATTCAAATTATTGTTCAGAACATTATTATAGGTTCCGGATAATTGCTGCAAAATTTGTGAAGACACTTGTGTCATTTCAACTAGCTGCTTCGCTTCTATTAACGCATCTTCAAACTGTTCTCTTTCGCTTTCGTCTAACGCACGGTAAATCATATGCGTTCTAACTTGTTCCAGCAACACTGTATTTTGTCTTGAGGCTGAAACAAAGTAAACTACTCCAGTCTCTAGATTCGATAAAGATAGCAAATTTTGTTTTGTTGTCTTTATTTTCAACTTATCATTGATCCATTTTCTGTCACTGTTTATTTCCTCTACTAAAGGAAAATAAGAATCTGTAATCAACAATAAACTGCTGAATAAAAACTTAAATATAGTAGTATCTGGATTACGTTTTAAATACTTCTCCATTTTCGAGATGACATACTGATTATTACTATTCGAGATAGTGATAAAACGAAGATCCTTAATCAAAAACGTCATAGGAATGGTTTCGTAATGATCATCTATTTTGCTTTGATTAGGTACATTAAAAATCAATACAAAAGTATCCGTTGGTTGATCATAATCCAAATGAGCACGTTCGTTTTTATCAAGTGAATAAGCGGCTATTTCATCATCAATTTCGTAATCTTGATAAAGGTTCTTTAATTCTTCGGAACTATCAGTGTTTATATTAATCCATTTGTTTTTTTCGTTGTTAAAAAGTGTTTTAGTAATCATAAGTTCATCTCCTCGTATAACAGCACTTAATAGTATAGCAGTAGATTCATATAAAGCTAGAAACAAGGGCCTCTCAAAAACTTTTATCTCGTTTTTGGGAGGCCCTTGTTTCTTATAACTTGATTTTGAATAGGTTACACTAAGTTGGACAATAATTATAAGGTCTTATACACTTAAGTCAAATCACAATGGAGGAAAAGCATTATGACTAAAAGAGAAAGTTGTTCAACTGCATTTAGCTGGAAAGCCTCGGGCAGATATTGTTAGAGAATATGATCTGACGCCTTCGGCCTTGGATAGATGGATCCATCAACACCAATCAACTGGTTCATTTCAAGAAAAAGATAATCGTACGCCTGAAGAAACAGAATTAATAAAGCTCCGTAAAGAAATTCAGCGTCTTATGATGGAGAACGATATTTTAAAACAAGCAGCGCTGATAATGGGACGAAAGTAGATGTGATTCGGAATAACCTTCACAAATACTCGGTATCAGCAATGTGCGAAGTCCTGCAAATCTCAAGAAGCACCTACTATTACGAAGCGAAACAACGTGATCATCAAGAAGAAAAGCTAACACAGTTGATTGTTCAGGTATTTAAAGCTAGTCATAACATTTATGGTCAGCGAAAAATAAAAGTCGAACTCCAAAAGCTGGGCTGGCAAGTCTCACGTCGTCGAATTAGTCGAATCATGAAAGAACAAGGTCTGCTCTCTAAATATACGATTGCTCAATTCAAACCAAGTAAATCGACCGTTAATGAGTCTGAAACAGTTAATGTACTGAATCGAAGATTCAATCAAGAGAAGGAATTGACTGTTATTGTCAGTGACTTAACTTATGTGCGCGTAAGGCAAAAATGGCACTACATTTGTGTTCTGGTAGACTTATATAATCGTGAGATTATTGGGTACAGCTCTGGTCCAAATAAGACCGCGGAGTTAGTTCAGCGCGCTTTTTCAACGGTTCCGTACAATTTAACTCGTCTTAAATTATTCCACACAGACCGGGGAAGTGAATTTAAAAATCATCTCATCGACAAAGCACTAGATACCTTTGGTATCAAACGCTCTTTAAGCAATAAAGGCACTCCATACGACAACGCTGTAGCAGAAGCTACCTTTAAAACGATTAAAACAGAATTGATTAATGGGCGTGTTTTTGAACATCAGAAAGAACTGGACCTTGAACTGTTTGATTACGTTAATTGGTACAATAAGATTCGTATTCACGGGTCGCTAGGTTACTTATCGCCACAAGAATACAAATTATCAAACCTTTAAAAAGTTGTCTAATTAAGTGTTGACATACCAATTTTTTAAAGTGACTTCTCTTTAATTGTAATACACTTCATCTAGGAACAGACCTTGAGCAGGCACCGTCATCCCAGCATTACTTCTAATTTTACTCTCGAAGATAGTATCAATATATTCTGGTTCTGTCATCCCTGCTCCGATTTCAAGAAGCGTCCCCATCATGATTCTAACCATTTTATGCAAGAAACCTTCTCCAACAAATGTAAAGTGCAGCAGGTTACCTTCCTTCTGAATCGAAATTTCATTGATGGTTCTAACCGTTGATTTTTTCGACTTTTTAAGCGATGAGAATCCAATAAAGTCATGAGTTCCGACAAGTTTATTGCAAGCCTCATTCATCTTGTCGATATCCAATTTTTCAGGATAATGGAAACTGTAATTGCGTTCAAATGCAGAAGGCACGACACTATTCCAAATATAGTAGCTGTATTGTTTACCAACAGCGTTATATCGAGAGTGGAATCTTTCCGGAACCTCTTCTAACTCTTTTACAACAATATCTTGCGGGAGGTAACGATTAAAAAACGCCTGCATCGTAACCAGTTCCATATCAGATACTGTCTTGAAATTAGCTATTTGTCCCTTAGCGTGGGTTCCGGCATCTGTACGCCCAGAACCCACGATTTCAGTTTTAGTTCCCGTCATTTCACTCAGGATATTCTCTATTTTTCCTTGAATGGTTTTATTCGAGTCTCCAAGCCTTTGCCAACCCAAATACCTTCCGCCATCGTATTCAATCGTCATTTTGATATTTCTCATGTTGTCCCTCTCAGTCATCTGATTCTGTTCCTATTTTCGTACACTATACTTCATTATTATACCTAATACTAGTTTAAATTCAGTTCAACTACTTGATTCTACTAAATATATCACTGATGATAAGATAAAAAAGATCCCTTTGCAGAGGTCCTATCTCTAATACTATTTCATCTTATGAGTAGAATTCTTCTGAAATAATTTTTTGCTTTGATTATCCGCATTAATAAAAGTTACACCGGATTCTTTGTTTTTACTGATTAATTTATCAATCGCTTCGACAGCTGTTGAATCCCATAAAGTCATCGCACTAACATCGATAATTAATTCACCTTCATGGTCAAAGTCACGGACAAAAAAGTCTAAAAACTTCTCCGCTGATGCGAAATAAAGATGCCCGTGTGCCTTATAATGATACTCATCTTGTTCTGTACCTTTTTCTACTTGAAGATGCGTCATTTTAAAGGCTGCAAAGACAGCACTGACTAAGGTTCCAGCAACTACACCATAGGCTAAATTATGTGTAATTAATACAATCGCCACGGTTAAAATCATAACCAAACTGTCATCTTTGGGCATAACAGTCAAACGTTTAATCGATCTCCAGTCAATGGTTTCAAAAGCTACGACTACCATTACCGTTGCCAAGGCTACTACTGGAATGGCTGACACTACTTCATTGAATAAGACTACGGACATCAACATGAAAAAACCAGACAAGAAAGTAGCTAAACGACCAATCCCACCATAATTAAGGTTAATAATGGTTTGACCGATCATACCGCATCCAGCAATACCACCAAAGAAACCAGATAGCATATTTCCAATCCCTTGACTCATAGACTCACGGTTTTTATCACTTGGTTCATTTGTCATTTCATCTACTAATTGTGCGGTCAATAAAGATTCTACTAAACCGACAATAGCTACCGAAAGTGCAGTTGGTAAAATGATTCTCACTGTTTCTACATTTATTGGCACACTTGGAATACCAAATTTAGGCAACTCACTTGAAATAGACCCTAGATCACCTAATAATTGTGCATTCAAATCCAATCCTAGTACGAGAGCTGTAATGACTACAATTGAAATAATAGGTGCAGGAATTTTTTTCGTTAGTTTAGGAGCTAAAAATATAATAGCAATCCCAATCACTCCAAGTACTAGTAAGATGGGGCCTCCTTTGAAATGATCCAACTGAGACAAGAACATCATGATCCCTAAAGCATTTACAAAACCAAGCATAACAGGCTTAGGAATGTAGCGCATTAGTTCTCCTACCTTAAACAAACCTAATACAAGCTGTATAATTCCGGCTAAAATAGTTGCAGCAAAAAGGTATTCTACCCCATACTCAGCAACTAAATGAGCCAACACTAATGCAACTGACCCTGCAGCAGCTGAAATCATCCCTGGCCGACCACCGAAGAATGCAGCAGCAGCTGTAATAAAGAAGGTTGCGTAGACCCCGACAATGGGCTCTACACCCGCAACCAACATGAAGCCGATGACTTCGGGGAATAAAGCTAAACAAACGACAATTCCCGCTAAAATATCCCCTTTAACATTACCAAACCATTCTTTTTTATACTTTTGCATAAATACCGTCCTCTTCAAATTCTTAAAAACTCATATCGAATAATATTAACATGTAGATGAAAATAATAAAATAAAAATTTATCTATAGGTTTACAAAACAACTCATAGGTTTCTTTATGCTGTAATGCCAACTAAAATAGGTCTCGACGCTTAAAGAAAGCTTTCTATATGAAGATGAAGGAGGATAAAATGGATATAGGACACAGAATTCAAGAACTACGAAAATTAAGTGGTATGACAACAAAGGAATTATCAGAACAAATCGCTGTTTCTCCGTCTTTTGTTTCAGCGATCGAAAACAATACAACGAAATTGTCCCTAAAAACACTCACACATATTTGTAAAGTTTTAGGCGTAGCCCTTTCTGAATTTTTCAATTCAAAGTTAAGCCCAGTTGAACAAAAACTGATTACTCAAATTAGGCATTTGCCCGAAGAATAATAGTATAAGTTAATGACTTTTCTAACCGGATTAGTCTAACCGGATTCCAACTTTTTTAGACAGCCTTATCTGTAGTACCCAGCTCATGTTGTAAAAAGATTTTAAAAGGTCTTCCTCTGCTAAGAGAGTTCTTCATTTTCTAGCGTTAATAAAGTAATTTCCTTTGCCCTATGAGATTGCTCATGGAAAGCTGTGGGAAAAACTTGGTGCTGTCCCCTTAAAAGTGTGTTTTTTTATTATGCAGCTGATTGGCTGGTTTGAGTTCGGTGTTTAACCGGATTTCAACCAGCCAATTTGCTTTTGTTCGAACATGGTCATACAATTTACTGGCTTCCTCAAACGGAAGTCTCTATTCACATTGAATAAAGACTTTTGTTTGAGGAGTAAACAAAGTTTATTCTTCAAGTGAGAAGTGAATGATTCGCGACTTGAAGAATAAACTGGACTTATTTATCAAGTGGCGTTCAATTAAGTTCTCACTTGACTAGTAAACGGTATTTATTCTTCAAGTGAACATAAAATGAAGCCTCACTTGAAGAATAAACAAAAACAACAGTACTATTGGCTGTCTCAGGCTCATTGATGTCCTACTTCGAGCAGCTTTTAACGAAGAAAATTAGTTTTTACTTACTAACGTCAACTGTTTTAGAATCGCTAAGGGCTTTAATTCTATTAGGTTTTAACCAGTACATTAAAACTAAAGAACCACTTCCACATTTGTTAGAAAAATGTGGAAGTGGTTCTAAAAACTTGTAGTGTTCTCTTAGTGAATCGCTCCGCCAACTTGTTTCAAGTCTGCTTTGCCATCAAATTCAACGATAGCCTCGATGGCTGCTGTAAGTCCTTTAGTCATGTCTGATAAACTCATTGCCGGCTGTCCTGCTTTATCCACAACTTGTTCTGGGATGAATGGAACGTGGATGAAACCACCTTTGATTTCAGGGTAGTTTTTTTGGATCATGTATTGCACTTGGTACATGATGTGGTTGCAGACAAATGTTCCAGCTGTATTGGAGACTTCTCCTGGAACACCAGCTTTTTTAATAGCTGTTACCATGGCTTTTACAGGCAATTGAGTAAAGTAAGCTGATTCTCCATCTTCTTTAATGGCCACATCGATTGGTTGATTGCCTTCGTTATCGGCAATACGTGCATCATCTACATTGATTGCTACACGTTCAGGAGAAATAGCAAATCTTCCTCCAGCTTGTCCAATATTCAATACATAATCCGGTTTAAAATCTTCAATAGCTGCTTTTACAACATCAGCCGATTTTCCGAAGACTGTTGGGATCTCTAATTTTTTGATTTCTGCACCGTTGATTGTATCTGCTAATCCTTTTACAGCTTCTAAAGCTGGATTGATTTTTTCTCCGCCAAATGGGTCAAAACCTGTTACTAAAATTTTCATATTCTAAAATCCTTTCTATTTACTTTAATTTTTGAAAGTTGAACTATAAAGACTCTTCGCATCCTGTTTTTAGTAGAGCTACGAGGCCTAGCAATTTTGCAAAAAAGATAAATTCTGATTGGGGTAAAAAGCACCCCATTCAAAATTTACTGTTTTTGCTTCATTGTTCCCAAGGCCTCTCCGCATCCTGTTTAGTTGAGCTGCGGTCGCTTGGCTCTTGGTAAAATCATTCTCTTTTTTGAGGACCAAGAGCGTCCTCTAAAAAGAGAATAGATTTTCCTGTCGGGCCAGAACAGCGACCTCCGCATCCTGTTTTTAAAATGCCCAGAAGTACATCAATGCGATGTGGACTACAATCATGATAATGGCCATTGGTGATTGCTCTTTGATAACGCCATTTTCATTTTTCATTTCCAATAAGGCTGCTGGTAATGCGTTAAAGTTGGCTGCCATTGGAGTAATCAAGGTTCCACAGAAACCAACTGTCATTGCTAAAGCTCCAGCGATAACAGGATCAGCACCTTGAGCAATCACAAACGGAATACCGATTCCTGCTGTGATGACTGTAAAGGCTGCAAAAGCATTTCCCATAATCATCGTAAAAATAACCATACCTAAACAGTACGCTACAACGCCTAAGAAACGATTTCCTTCTGGAAGGAAAGTAGAAATTCCCCCGGCAATCACTTCACCAACACCGGCAGCTGTAAAGATCACACCAAGAGCTGCAAGCAGTTGAGGTAAGATCCCCGTTGTTCCTACTTGTTGAATCATACGATTACTGTCATCCATGACAGTTTTTGGTCCTGCTTGAGTGATGAACATACCAATCACTAAAGAACCAGCAGCTCCAATACCGATCCCAACTTGTCCGCCAAGCGGAGTAAATTGGGCGATTCCTACTGCTATTGCAGCTAAAGCGATAACCGGAACGAAAATCATATTTCCAATGCGATCACTGGCTTTTTCTGCTTCCACTTCTTCAATAGGACGAATGTGTCCAATCCTAACTTGTTTGAAGAGCGTCAATACTCCGATGACCAACAACATAATCCCACTAAGAACATAAGGGATAAAATTCCCTAATGCAAATATTACACCTAATAGCAGCCAAAATAAAGTTGTACCCAATCTTGTGGGATGAGTTTTATCCATAAATACTGATCCTGCTGTATAGATCAGCAAGAATCCAGTTAAGATAAAGAAAAATTCCAATAAATTATTGATTAATGTTTCCATCGATTACTCATCTCCTTTTTTAGATGATTTAGTGGGGTTCTTCCCATATTTGTTAGCCATTTTCTTATCAAATAGAACATTTGAAACAGCTACAAGAACCAACGCAATAATAGCGATCAGGAAAGAGGCTTGAGCTACTGCAACTGCAGAAATGTTATAACCTAAAGATTCCATCGTACCTGTAATCAACAATACTCCTGAAGCTGCAATAAACGTATTTTGAGCGAAGAAGTTTCCGAAGTTTTCAGTAGCTGCTGAACGAGCTTTGATGCGTTCTTTATCTTCTTCATTAACTTCTCCATATTTTGCTTCGGCTGAAGCTTGTGTCATAGGTTCTATTAAAGGACGAATAAATTGTGTGTGTCCTTGCATACGAATAGAGAACAGACCAGCCATCTCACGAATCACCATATAAAGAGACAGCATCCGGCCTGGGGTCAAACCTTTGATTCTTTCAATTAATTTAACAGCTTGTTGACGCAATCCGAAACGTTCCGTCATTCCGATCATTGGCAATGTCAGTAAAAATAATGTTACTAACCGATTGGATACAAATGCCTCTCCCAATAATGTTAGGAATTCTGTAAATGAGATTCCTGAAACTAAAGCTGTTGCAAGTGCTGCAACTAAAACTACAGCTATGGTATCAAATTTAAAAATAAAACCAACAACAATAATGACAATACCGATCAATTTAATTATTTCCAACTGTATCACTTCTTCCTTTTTTAACAATTTTATTCACAACATTAAATGTGCGTTAATATCTAGATTAATTCTAAATGAGAATCATTGCAAGGCCTTTTTCGATGTAAGCGAAACCACTTCCTGCTTTTTTGTATGATAAATAATTGACTCTTTTTTAATTAGAGACCCTTATAATCAAACCAATTGAAAAAAGCCTTATTCAAACTCCTATCACCATTTCCTGTGACATATAGACCAAAAACGTTCCTTGTAAATCCGCCTGCAACTTCTTTTGACAACAAACCGCATTCTCCACTCTGCAAATTCTTGGATCTGGATAAAATTCGCTGATAATCGGGTTTTTAAATTTCATGTTTTTTCGCTTTCAAAATAAACCAGCAAAACCAGCTTCTTTTACAGTAAAAAGCCAGCTTGCAGATTGGAATCTGCAAACTGGTTTCTATTTTTTATTCAGCTCTTAAATTTGCTCCATTTGATTCAATAATATCTTTGTACCAATAGAAACTCTTCTTCTTGTAACGATCCAGCGTTCCTGTACCATCATTATTACGATCCACATAAATAAAGCCATAACGTTTTTTCATCTCTGCAGTTGAAGCACTCACTAAATCAATACAGCCCCAAGAAGTATATCCCATTACTTCTACGCCGTCTTCAATCGCTTCACCAACTTGTGCTAAGTGGTCATTCATATAATCGATACGGTAATCATCGTTGACCGTTTTATTGCCGTTTTCATCTGTGATCAATTCATCGACAGCACCTAGACCATTTTCCACAATAAATAACGGTTTTTGATAGCGATCATAAAATTCGTTTAAGACAATATATAATCCTTTAGGGTCAATTTGCCAGCCCCATTCGGAAGCTTTTAAATGAGGATTGAGGATTCCACCGAGAATATTTCCTTCTCCTTGATTGTATTTTTCAGGATCCGCTGCCGCTGTTGAACTCATATAATAACTAAATGAGATAAAATCAACGGTATTTTCAGCCAACAATTCTTCATCTCCTGCCTCGAAATGAATCTCAATGTTATTGTCACGGAAGAAGCGCTTGATGTAACCAGGGTATGTTCCGCGTACATGAATGTCTGAGAACAAGTAATTTTGGCGTTCTGCATTCAATGCAGCTACCACATCATCTGGATCTGGTGTCATTGGATAAGTCGGCATAGCCAGAACCATACACCCTACTTGGAACTCAGGGTTTATTTCCCGGGCAATTTTGGTAGCTGAAGCACTCGCTACTAATTCATGGTGAACCGCTTGGTACAAGTCTTGCTTAGACAATTCTTCAGGTGGCGTAGCAATGCCACCGCTCATAAATGGCGCATGTAAAACCGAATTGATCTCGTTAAATGTCAGCCAGTATTTTACTTTATCTTTGTATCGGTTAAATACAGTCCGTACATATTTTTCATAAAAACCAACTAAGTCTCTGTTTGCCCAACCATCGTATTCTCTTGCCAAGTGCAATGGTGTTTCGTAATGAGATAACGTTACTAACGGCTCGATACCATATCTGTGTAATTCATCGAAAACTTTATCATAAAAAGCTAGACCTGCTTCATTTGGCTCACTCTCATCTCCATTAGGAAAAATACGCGACCAAGCAATTGAAGTCCGATAGACTTTAAAGCCCATTTCCGCAAATAACGCAATATCTTCTTTATAACGATGGTAGAAATCAATACCTTCTAATTTCAAATTATCTTCAGTCGGTCCATCAGTAATAGGACCAAAACCGCCTTTTGGAGTCACGTCTTGTACTGAAAGGCCTTTTCCATCAACGTTATAAGCACCTTCATATTGATTGGCTGCTGTTGCGCCACCCCATAAAAATCCTTTTGGAAATTCGTTTACCATTTTTTTCTTCCTCTCTGAACTCTTTTTTTGATTGTATCACTAATGAACTGCCTCTTTCTTCTACTAACCTTTCCATCAAAAAACACATTAACCCACAATCGACAATAAATAATCTCCATTTGTTAGTGATGTATCTTTGGTGGATAAAATATCCATATAATCATTTGTGTTGGTTACAATAACTGGAGTGACGGTCTCATAACCTTTATTCCGTATAACTTCTAAATCGACAGTTAACAATAATTGCCCTGCAATCACTTTGTCTCCTTGTTGCACATGAGAGGTGAAACCTTCTCCTTCTAATTGAACCGTATCCATTCCTACATGAATCAAAATTTCTGTTCCATTTTCTGTTGTGATTCCAATCGCATGCAGCGTTGGGAATAAAATAGTGATTGTTCCATTAGCTGGAGCATATACTTTTCCATCAATCGGTTGAATCGCGATCCCTTTGCCTAAAGCGCCTGTTGCAAAAGCTTCATCTTGTATAGTAGCTAATTCAACAGCTTCTCCAGTCATGGGGCTAGCGATCAAATCCTTTTGTGTTGCATTTTCAATGTTTTTTGAAGCTGATCCTGAAACGGACGATGCCAATGCATCATTTACTGATACTTCTGCTGTTTCACTAACTGTATCTTCATATAAAGTAGGTATTTTTGTAAAGTATACGAATAAGAATCCCAAAACTAAACCAGCTACCATAACTATAAGCAGTTCCACAATATTGAAATTATTGACACCAGATGGATCAATAGCTGACGGAAGTAAGAATATTCCTAACCCTCCCATTGTGTAACTTGTTAATTGGAAGAATCCGGCCAACATACCCGTAACTCCCCCTGCAATACAACTTAATATAAATGGTTTTTTCATTGGTAACGAAATCCCATAAATAGCTGGCTCTGTTACACCAAACATTCCCGAAATAATCGCTGGGATACTCAATTGTTTCACTTTTGCTTCCTTAGTCTTCAATAATATGGCGATAATAACTCCAACTTGAGCAAATGAAACTCCAGCAGTAGTAGCAAGGAAAGTATCAAATCCAGTTGTCGCTATATTGTTAATCGCAATTGGCACAAGACCCCATTGCAATCCGAA
Source organism: Desemzia sp. FAM 23988 (assembly GCF_045528365.1). Taxonomy (NCBI): domain Bacteria; kingdom Bacillati; phylum Bacillota; class Bacilli; order Lactobacillales; family Carnobacteriaceae; genus Desemzia; species Desemzia sp. FAM 23988. The sequence continues at coordinate 22,385 of NZ_JBGQQS010000012.1, read as the reverse complement.
CATAACGAGTACTTGCCAAAATCCTCCCATAATAGCTCCTGCCACAATTGGACTTAAATTGTAAACAGCTGAAACGCTCGCTCCAACCAATGTAGATAACCAAGTCGCGATAGGTCCAATGACCAAAATAGCTGCTGGTACAACAATCAATAAAGTGAAAAACGGTACTAAGAATAATTTCACTACATCAGGGATGACACGTTTTACCCACTTTTCAACAATTGACCCTACATAAGTGGCTAAAATAATGGGAATGACGGAAGATGCATAACTCATTAAAATAACTGGAAGCCCCAAGAACGTCAGATAGATTGGAGATTCAAAAATAGTGCCTCCAAATAATGTGTACAATGGTGCAATATCTGTTGGAACAGCCAAGCTTGGATAAAGCATCGCAGCTGCTATTGCCATACCAGTAAAGTGAGTTAACCCAAAACGTTTACTTGCCGTATAAGCAAGAAAAATCGGTAAGAAATGGAATAAACCATCTCCAGCAGCTTGGATCAATAGATACGTTCCACTAGTAGACGCAACTCCAGCTGCCACTAAGACTGCCGCTAACCCTTTTAACATCCCAGCAGCCGCTAACGGACCTAAGATAGGTTGGAAAATTTTGGAAACGATATCAATAAACTGGTTTAAAATATTTCCTTTTTCCTCATCAGCAGGAACTTCTCCTCCATCACTCAAATTTCCCACTTTAACAACTGCATTATAAACATCAGGTACATGATTTCCAATAACCACTTGGTATTGACCACCACTTTTAATAACGGTTACAATTCCTTCTTGCTTTTTCAAATACTCCGTATCTGCTTTACTTTCGTCTTTTAATTTGAAACGAAGTCTCGTAATACAGTGATGAAGACTATTTACGTTTTCGCTGCCGCCAACGTGTTCTAAGATATCTTTTGCTAAATCTTCGTATTTCATTTGAATCCCTCTTTCTTTTCTCTATTTTTTTATTTTATTGAAAATAAAAAACCTAAACGGATAGCAACGAATGAGCGCAGTTTCCCTTACTCCATTGTGCTATCTGCTTAGGTTTTGCCTGATTGAACAGTAACAATCCTTTAAGATCAGATGTGTATTTAATTAGATATGGTTTACTACTCGATGAATGTGAATGGTTAAGTAGACTTTTTCGTCTGGAGAGACTTTGAACTGATAACTTTCATCAATATAAACAGCTACTTTTTCTGTACAGTTTAATGCCTCCGGATAATTAGCTTTAATTTGTTCAAGCAAAAAGGTATCTTGAGAAGTTTGGTAGGTTTCTTTGGAAACTACCCGTTGGCTGAAGTACTGCAAATGAGTTAAAAAACGATTATAGGAGATAGAATCTTCATTAAAGACCATTCCAAAATGCAAGCGAACGATATTTAATATGTCTTGTACAATTCGTGTTACTTTGATCGTTTCTTCAATCATTTGCCCTTCTTTTTGAGCATTGACAAAATGTAAGGCAATCGAAGCTGCTTCATCTGCATCTAGCATTGTGCCGGTATATTTTTCAATAATAGCTAAACTTTCTTTCCCTAATTCGTATTCTCTCCGATAAAATCGTCTTACTTCCCAAGCCAAAGGATTTTTCAAATTGATTCCCTCAGCCGTTCTTTGGATAGCATAGTGAATATGATCTGCCAATGTCAGATAGACATTTGACTCGAAAGTCTGCTGCAGATCTTGTTCAGCCTTCACAATAATGGCGAAAACAGCATCTGACTCTTCAACGGGAAGATTTTGATAGACAGCCTTTAAATGGTCTGCCGGCTCGTCTTCTTGGATGACAAATTTCTTTTCAATAAAATCTTCTTCGATATCATCTCCGGATTTCTTTTGAAAGCCGATTCCTTTTCCCATGACGATCAATTCGGATTGTTCGTTTGTTGCTGCAAGCACTACATTATTATTAAATACTTTTTTGACTCGCATGCAGAGAACATCCCCCCTTCCAAATAAAAAAACCTAAACTGATACCAAATGACAAAACATTATCATTTCGTAGCAATCTAGGTTTTGCCTGCACAACCAGTAACAATCCTTAATTGAATAATAGCACAAGAATTTTAGTCATGCAAGCCCTTTCTTTATTTATTTAATTTTGTTTTTTTACACTGTAATTTCTATCCAATTTCCTTCAGGGTCTTCAATCACACTTTCATAATAACCATCGCCTGTTGTGCGTGGCTGTCCTTGGCAGCGGTAGCCGTCTTGGATCAATTGTTCTGTCAGTTGATCTACTTTTTCTTTACTGCCTACTGAAATCGCCAGATGTGCCCATCCTAACATTGCTGGTTCATGAGCTTCTGTCACATCTGTACGCGTCATCAATTCCAATCGAGCACCTTCCGCAAATGTTAGAAAATAAGATTTAAATCCTTTTGTAGGGTTGTAGTAAACATCATTTGAAACAGCTCCAAAATAATTGCAGTAGAAATCTTTTGTTACTTCTAAATCTTTTACCCATAGTGCTATATGTTCGATGTGCATGCCGACACCTCTCCTTTATCCTGATTTTTAATTTCATATAAGAAAGCGCTCCAAAAAAATTATCGCTGATTTTTGTTAGAAAACAACGACAATCTTCTTTGATGATTAGAGCGGACCATTTTTTCTTGTTGCTTAACCTCATATCTATCTAGCCATTTTATTCCCTTTCAGCTGTTTGTGCTACCCAATGATGAGCGGCAACTTCTTTAAAGACACTATTTTTCGGATAAAAGTCAGCTTTTTCATCGGTCACTAAACTCGTCATTTTTTTAGAAGTCTCATAAACTGGATCTGGAACTGGAATAGCCGACAACAATTTTTTCGTATACGGATGAATAGGGTTAGAAAATAATTCTTCCGCATCCGCCAGCTCTACGATTTGGCCATTGTACATCACAGCTACTCGATCTGATATCTGTTTGACCATGGCTAAATCATGGGCAATAAACAAATAGGTCAATCCTAATTTTTCTTGTAACTCTTCTAAAAGTTCCACAATTTGAGCTTGAATAGAAGCATCTAAAGCAGACAATGGCTCATCGAGCACAATAAATGCAGGATCTACTGCTAAAGCGCGCGCAATACCAACCCGCTGCCTCTGCCCTCCTGAGAATTCATGTGGGTAACGTTGTGCAAATATTTCATCCAACCCAACTAAACGCAGCAATTCTGCTACTTTTTCATTTCGTTCTTTCTTATTTTTTGCTAAGTGGTGAATATCCAAAGCTTCTCCAATAATATCTTGAATTTTCATTCGTGGATTTAAGGAAGCGTAAGGATCTTGAAAAATAATCTGCATGTGTTTGCGCATGGTTTTTAATTCTTTTGGAGACAGATGGTACAAGTCAAAGCCTTTATACAAAGTTTCTCCGCCAGTCGCTTCATGTAAACGAAGAATCGTTCGCCCAGTAGTAGACTTTCCAGAACCCGACTCTCCAACTAAGCCTAGAGTTTCTCCTTCGTAAATGGCAAAGCTGATATCATCCACAGCTTTCAACAGACCTGTTTTGCCTAATGGGAAATGCTTTTCTAAATGAGATATTTCAAGGAGTTTTTCTCGTTTTCCTGAATGGATTTCTGCAAGTTTTTTCTTCTGTTGTGCTGTCTTTTCTTTATGCAAATTTGGAATGGCTGCTAGAAGCATTTTAGTATACGTTTCTTTTGGGTGCTGAAAAACGTCTTTTGTTTCGCCCGTTTCTACTACTTGCCCGTTTTTCATAACAAGGACTTGGTCGCACATATTTGCCACAACGCCAAAATCATGAGTGATCAAAATAATCGCTGTCCCAAATTTCTCTTGAACCTCTTTCAGTAAATCTAAAATTTGTGCTTGAATGGTCACATCCAACGCTGTTGTCGGTTCATCTGCAATCAATAATGCCGGCTTGCAGACTAACGCTAAAGCAATCATCATCCTTTGACGCATACCGCCTGAAAATTCATGGGCGTATTGTTTGTACCGCACATCTACATCAGTTATTCCAACATGACGCATAATATCTTTTGCTTGGGCTTCTGCTTCTTTTTTTGATAGTTTTTCATGAAAAAGAAGAGTCTCCGTAATTTGGCTGCCAACTGTCATCGTTGGGTTCAATGAAGTCATCGGATCTTGAAAGATCATCCCGATATCTTTCCCACGTATTTCCTGCATTTTTCGTTCAGTCATGTTAAGTAAGTTCTTTCCCATAAATACAATATTGCTCTCAGGATGAACATATGCGTTTGGGGCTAACAGCCCCATAATAGAGCGAGCCGTTACACTTTTTCCACTGCCAGATTCGCCAACAATTCCAATCGTTTCTCCTTTTTGAACTGAGAAAGAAACTTCAGATGTGACTTGCTGTGTGTTGCTGCCTGTCGTAAAAGAGACAGACAAATTAGTTACATTCAATAGAGTTTCCATAATTGACTCCTTTACTATTTTTAACCGAAACCAAGAAAAATGATACCCATAAAATGGATTCCAGTGCTGAACGGCAGTTCTTTTGCTTAGCAATGTAACACGATTCAATTGAAAAATAAACCTCTTTTGCTTATTACTTACTAAATAAAAGTTTTTTTCATATTCGCTTGACGAATATAAAAGCGTTTGCTATACTTATGGCTAGTTAGACAATTGAACACATCTGAAAAACTATGAAAAGAAAAGTACAAGTTGGATGATAGTATAGAGAGTCCCGTCTGGTGGAAAGGGATCTAGAAGAAAACTTGGAAGTGCATCTTGGAGTTGTATGGTTGAGGGAATGATTCTTTAGATCATATCGGGGTTGCCCGTTACAGCAAATCGGTATACCCGTCTGAATGATATGGCGCCGTACCGAATCAAGCATACAAAGAAAACAAGAATGGCAGTTCTTTTTTCTTCGTACCCATTAAGGTGGAACCGTAAAATAGTGCATTTTGCCCTTAAATAGCTCTTCATTCGATGAAGAGTCATTTAAGGGCTTTTTTTGTATATTTTTCAGAAAACATGTCTAACGAATCTTTGACAACTAAAATAACTGGAAGGAGGAAATAGCATGCACACCAAATCAAACTGGCTGCAAAAAGTCAGTCAATCTTATAAGGAAGCTTCACAGCAACCCTTTGTCGCTTTAGGATTATGTTTACTCAGCTTCCCTTTTCAGCTTCTTGTGCTCATCCGCTACTTACTAAAAAGCCAACCGTTTGAAAAACGCACTGTGGAGCATGAAATCAAAACTGAATTTGAAGAAAGCGGCGCGGCAACATCTTTAAAAGACAAGCTGCAGGCCCAGGAAAAACGGAAGGTTGCTTTTCTGAAACAACATAGCTCACAAGCACAGATGGAAAAAAAGGTCAACGAACTTTATCGAGTGGGTTACCAGAAAGAAACACAGGAACGCGTGGAAGCTTACTACAAAGAGTCAAACCGCGAGCAGCCGATTTTCTTGAATGAAACCGCACACTGGTTAGAACAACCTCTTTGGTTTGTACTGTCTTTACTTCTAGGTTTTCCTATGTATTTTCTATTATTGGTCGTATCCATTCCTACTTTGCGCTACATCGTTAATCGTTTAGTTATGATGGTGTTCGTTATTATCGGAGTCACCATTATTGTCTTTACATTATTGTATTTGTCGCCTTCCGATTCAGCGACGAATATTTTAGGGGAACAAGCGACACCTGAACAAATCGTTAATTTTAATGCTGTTCATGGGTTGGATGACCCCTACCTAACTCAATTAGGCCGAACCATCAAAGGTATTTTTACGTTTGATCTAGGCAATGCTTTTGAAGGAAATGAGCGTGTCGTAACAACCATCATGCGCCGCTTTCCTGTCACTTTACAATTGACCTTATTTGCTTTGATACTTTCCATTGCAGTTGCTTTCCCTGCTGGAATTTATGCTGCGGTTAAAGCCGATACAACTTTCGATCACCTTTTCATGTTAATCGCTTTGATTGGAATATCCATTCCTAGTTTCTGGCAAGGATTGATTTTTATTTTAACCTTTTCCATTAACTTGGGTTGGCTGCCGGCTACTTACAATGCAGACAACATCGCTTCTCTTATTATGCCAGCCGTTGTTCTTGGAACCGGCCTGATGGCTTCCGTCGCTCGTATGACTCGTTCATCGACACTGGAGGTCATCAATGAGGATTACATTTTGACAGCCCGAGCAAAAGGACTCTCAAATAGAAGAGTCATTCTTCGACATGCTGTACCGAATGCTTTGATTCCTATCGTGACCATCATTGGTTTACAATTTGGCGGCATGCTTGGCGGCTCCTCTGTTACGGAAAAAGTATTTAACATCAATGGTGTGGGAAGCTACATCGTTGACAAACAATTTGTCCCAGATATTCCAAGTGTTATGGGTGGGGTCGTTTATATCGCGATTATCTTATCCATCGTCAACGTATTTATTGACTTACTTTACAGTTTTATTGATCCAAGAATTCGTTCCCGGATCAAAAGCGGACGATGAAAGCAGGTGACTTTTAAGTGAGATCCTATCAAACAAATTTAATTTACCAACAAATCCGTTTCAACAACGGATTGACTTGGGGCTATGCTGCATTATGGATACTGCTAAGTATTCAATTTCAACCATTAGGGTTCAAACCGGTGATTCTGGGAATAGGTATATTGAATTTATTCATCAGCCTAGTGCATCAAAAATTGCTCCAAACAGTTAAAAAAGATGGTTTCCATGCTGAAGCAAGCCTTTCTTCCATTAAAGTCAGCTCGTTGATTTTGATGGCTAGTCTTTTAGTAGGGAATATCTTTGCTTTTATTTCAGGAATTACCACGTTTAAAAAAACACTAACGACTGGCCTGATTTATTCAATTTATATGGTATTAGTTGATATACTGGTCATTGCTGTAACGGCTTTGAACCTATTTAAGCCGTTTGTATCGAACACTTTTCTACCGTTATTTTACCTCATGATAGTTATCGTGCTCTTTCACAGCTTCATTTTAGCTTTTGGGCAGAAATGGTTTGACTGGAAACCAACAACTCAAAAAATAACCTTATTCATTCTTGCATTGACTGGTCTTACAGGAAATATACTCGTCTTTTTTGTAGCAGCTTCTTTTTATCAAAACAACAAACCCGATCATATGGGCAAACGTCAGACAAGTATTCGTGAAAAGCTGATTAAAAACCAAGCTGCTTTGCTCGGACTGTTGTTCATTGCTTTCTTAATTATGTTAGCAGTTACTTGTAATTGGACGTTTAGTTATTCTTTTGCTGTTCAAAATGACTACAGTTCTATTTTACACCCCCCTTCTTTACGTTATCCATTCGGGACGGATAATTATGGGCGTGATGTTTTTACGAGAATTGTTTATGGTACTCAAATCTCACTATCGGTTGGGTTGATTGCAACAGCTATTCCTTTAGTAGTTGGCGGTATTTTAGGCGCAGTATCGGGCTTTTACGGCCGTACGACTGATAACGTGATCATGCGATTGTTGGATGTGCTGTACGCCATTCCCGGCATGCTGTTAGCCATTACGATCATAGCTTCATTTGGAGCTTCAACAACGAACTTGATCATTGCATTAAGTTTAGGGTCGATTCCCTCTTACGCTAGAACGATGCGCGCAAATGTGATGCAAGTCAGCAACTTGGAATACATTGAATCTGCTCGAGCTTTAGGGCAGACAAACAGCCGCATCATCTCCAAGCATGTTATTCCAAATGCTATGGCTCCAATGATTGTGCGTTCAACGTTAACTATTGGGACTGCTGTTATCTCGACAAGTAGCTTAAGTTATCTTGGACTCGGTGTGGAAGCACACATCCCAGAATGGGGAAACATTTTAAGAATTGGCAGCCAATATTTAGAAACCAATCCCTATTTGGCTATTTATCCAGGCTTAGCTATTATCTTACTTGTTTTATCCTTTAATTTTTTAGGAGACGGTATTCGAGATGCAACTGATCCAAAATTAAACTAGCCGGTATTCTTTATCATTATTTTCTCACAACAAAAAAAATTTGGAGGTTAAGTACAATGAAAAAACGATTATTATCTTTCCTAACTCTTACCACTAGTGTGATTTTATTAGCGGCTTGTAATGTTCAAACAGAAGAACAAGCAAACAATGACAATTCTGATGTTTCCACGGGTGAAACAACGGAAAAAACGACCATTGAATTATTAGGGTCTTCAAGCAATGAAACCGACATGAATATTGTTAGAGATCAATTGATCAAAAATGGTTTCGATGTTACCTTGAACACACAGCCAGATTACGCTAGTTTCCAAACACAGAAAGAAGCTGGTAATTATGACCTAGCTATTTCAAGTTGGACAACGGTAACCGGAAACCCGGATTATGCTGTCCGTTCTTTATTTACCACAGGTGGTGACAATAGTGATCTGTCTAATAGCGAAATTGATACTTTGATCAATGAGGCTGCTTTGCAAACTTCTGACGAATATACCGAAACGTATAAAGAATTAGAAGATGTTTTAGTTACTGAAAATGCTTATATCGTCCCACTTTATACTTCTTTAAAAGCTCAAGCATTTAATCAAGATCTTTTAAACACAGATTCTATTCGCCTAGCAAAATCACGTGCTTTCCCTTGGGAAACGGTACAATTTAATGAAACTGCTTCAAACGACACAGAACCATTAATATTGACGCAACAAATAGGTGATTTGACTTCATTAGACCCTATCAAAGGCAATGATGGATCAATCAACCAATTGAATACTAATATGTATGTCCGATTAGTAAATTTAACAGATAATGACCAAGTGGTTTCTGATGGTTCTTTGAGTTACAACCATGCGATTGCAGAAGGTAATTCAGATTACTATTTCATTTTACGCGACGATATTAATTTCGCAGCCGTTGAAGATGGACAAGCCGTTGATACTGACAAAATGGTCAGTGGACAAGATGCTGTTTTCTCACTGAATCGTGCTAAAGATTCCAACTCTGTTCCAGATCACCGGACATACAGCTTACATGAGCACATTGATTCAGTTAGTTTAGTTACCGATCTTGCGGAACTTGAAAATACTTCTTTATCTGATGGAAACGGAACTGTCAAAGAAGCTTTAGAGGCTAATTTAGAGTCTCCTATTGCTAATGTTGTAGAAGATGCAGCGCAAGTCGATAATGCTTCAGGTCAATACCAAGTTGTTAAAGTGACCACTACAGAACCATTTCCACAAGTCTTGAATTATCTTGCACACCAATCTGCTGGAATCGTCTCACAAGAGCAAGTTGAAAGCATCAACACATATGATGTGGAAAACTTTGACATCTCTACTGACATTCCTTATGGAGATCAAAGAGTCGTAACAGAAGGCGAAACATACGACAATCATTTGTACGCTAGTGGACCTTATATCATGACTCAGAAAAATGATTATGAAGCTACATTCCAAAAAAATCCTGCTTACATGGCTGGCACAGAACATGCAGCTCAAATCGCTAACGTAACGGTTCGTTTCATCGGAGATGCAGATAGTGCTTTATCTGCCTTACGTTCTGGCGAGATTCACTTGTTAGCTGGGTTAGATGAAACAAAATATGACGTTGTTGAAGGAGAAGACAGTTTATCGTTACAAAGTATGCCAAGTAACGGTGTAGCTTATATGCTGTTTAATGCCAACGGACGTGAGGTTTCTGACAGTGCTGATTTGCGTAAATCGATTCTTTACTCCATCAACCAAGATGAACTCAGCACTGCTTATGATGGGTTAAAATTGAAAGCTTATTCTACGGTTAGCCCATTAGTAGACACTGGAAATGAACTAGTAGCTGATCCAGCTAAAGTAGAAGAATTCTATCAAACGTATTTAGACTCAATAAAATAAGCTGAAATACTTTATCAGTAGTAAGGATCCTGTAAAACACAGGATCCTTACTACTGATTTTTATTTGTTTCAACCTATAGATTATAGCTGCAACTACTTTCCTCGATCTTCATCTTAAAAACATTATATATCCAGAATAATTCAGGATAACAGCACTGTATTAAAGCGCTGTTAACACTAAAGCATAAGGGCTTACTATTTCTATTTTGTGATCTCTATCCAATTTCCTTCAGGGTCTTCGATCACACTTTCATAATAGCCATCGCCTGTTGTGCGTGGTTGTCCTTGGCAGCGGTAGCCGTCTTGGATCAATTGTTCTGTCAGTTGATCTACTTTTTCTTTGCTGCCTACTGAAATCGCCAGATGTGCCCATCCTAACATTGCTGGTTCATGAGCTTCTGTCACATCTGTACGCGTCATCAATTCCAATCGAGCACCTTCCGCAAATGTTAGAAAATAAGATTTAAATCCTTTTGTAGGGTTATGGTAAACATCATTTGAAGTGGCTCCAAAATAATTGCAATAGAATTCTTTTGCACCTTTCAGGTCTTTTACCCATAGTGCTATGTGTTCGATGTGCATTTTATACTCTCCTATTCATCACTTTATATTTTCGCCAACGGTTTTTATTGATATAATCAACTCAACGTAACCGTTACCAATAGTATAATAAAAACACCTTTTATTGTCACTTATCTTTCTATCCATCCATCCAGAATAGGTTCATAGACCTCATCTTGACTATCCTCATTGACGAGTATCGTATTGAACATCGTTTTTAATTCATTATTGAAACCAATAGTTTGGTAATTCGTATCTACTAATGAAAACTGACTTCCGATAATTTGAGCGAAGGGAATTGATTTGGTAAAAATGACTTTTTCAGTTATTTTTACCGTTTGACCATTGTAGTCAAAATAGTAAATTAGTAATCCAAGCATAAATATCAAATTAAAAAAGTCGAATCCTTAAGCTAAGGATTCGGCTTTTTTAGAATCACCAATATGTTTTACTTTATGCCATTCATTACAAGATAATCGTAGCTTTCTTTTAAACATTGGAAAGGCTCTTTCTCAAAGGTCTCTTGTTCAGCGAAAGCGTACTTTACACCCGTTTCAATTGTAGCGTCAAAGATGGGTTCCCATGGGATTGAACCTTGTCCAACAGGCATAAGCAACTGTTGGCCTTTTGGTTCCTCAACCCCATCCTTGAAGTGGACCACATCATTTCGTCCTTGCACCTTATAAATCCATTCAATCGGATCTAAACCGCTGTGAATGATCTGATAGATGTCTAATAAAAACTGGAATTCGTTTCTCGTATTTTCGAAAATGATTTCAAGAGAATTTTTATCCCCATATTGAAACACATCCTTTTGTCTTGGATGGAAGTTTAAAATTTTCTCTTTGGTTTCAAGAAATTCTGAAAGCTTGTTCAATTCCTTTGCATACTCCAGACAGCCCTCATAAGATTGGTAGCGCTCTGGTAGCCCACTGACGGTAATATAAGTACCACCCCAGAGGTCGTTCATTTCAATGACCTCATCCAAATGTTCCATGACCACATCGTAATAATCCTGTGTCCCTATACATTTCAAATTCGTTTCTTTCAAAGCAGCCTGAATGAATTCGATTGGGACTTCAGGATTGATCCATTGGATTTGAATGGTATCATAACCGATGTCGCTGACTTTTCTGAACGATTCTAATACTCCCTCAGGGGTTTGAAGATATTTTTTAACGCTTGAAATCTGTATGCCTAGTTTGGTCATAGTACCTCTCTTTTTTAATGTATCCGTTTCCATGAACTCCTCTATTATTATAACATAGCGTACAACTTTTATTAATACATGTTTTTGGATAAAATCATGTATACGTTTTGTGAGAAGAGAATCCATTTAGTTGATATTCAATGTATAACTGTTAAAAAAACGCCAGATTCGTAAAAAATTCAACGTATAAATAAGTTAGGTTGTGCTCGACTCATTACAATTGTGCTTCTACTCTGACCAATTCATCTTCTCTCAATTCATACACTTGATCGCAGACTTCTTTCAAAAACTTCCTATCATGTGAAACGGTAATGATGGATCCTTCGAATTTCTTGAAGAGCTTTCTTAGTTCCAGTTGGGAAAGCGGCGAAAAATTCCGTGTAGGTTCGTCTAGGAGCAACACATTTTGCCCGGATAAATCAATTTTCAGTAACAACAGTTTAGCTTGTTGTCCCCCCGATAAAGATTGGATTGAGTGGTGCATCTCATCTGCAGTGAAACGCATGCTTCCCAAATAAGTCATTACTTGAGTGCGTTCATCGCTTTCCCCAGTTTCACTCAAAAACTCAACTGGTGTATCTTCTAAGTCTAAATAATCTGCATAGTTTTGTGGCATATATCCAGCTTCAATATCCGTGCGCTGGCTTAATGTTGTCCACAATTGTTTCAACAGGGTACTTTTCCCTACTCCATTTTTCCCGATAATGCCTATCTTTTGGGGCGTTCTTACTAATAAGTTTAGTGATTGTGCTAACACTTTATCTCCTAATTTTATATTGGCATCTTCCAAATGAAGAATGATTTTATTTGCAGGCAACGGTTTAGTGTTTGAGAATTTCACTAAAATAGCGTCTTCTTGAATTGGAATGTCTTCAAAATTTTCTTTTTCTCGTTCAAATCGTCTTCCCATTGATTTTACGGCGTGCATTTTCTTTTTCAGCAAGCGTCCCTCTGCTGCGGCTGCTCTAGAAACACTCCCTTGTGCGTGGTGCACACTGCTTTCGATTTGGCGATATTTTTCCATTTGCTTCTGGTGTTCTTCACGTTGCTTGTTGGCGACTTGAGATTGGTGTTCAAAGCGCGCTTCTCTTTGCTCAATGTATTCTTTGTAGGACAAATTTGATACAGTCGCAACTGGAATTGTCTTGTGCTGTAACAACTCAAGTTGGATAACTTTTGTTGCTGTGGCCGCCAGTAAAGATTCGTCGTGTGAAATAAACATTACGGTTAAAGGAGTTGATTTGATAAAGTGTTCCAACCAACGAACTGTATCCAAGTCTAAGTCATTAGAAGGCTCATCTAGCAATAGCAGATCAGGATCTTTCGCAAGTGCTTTTAACAGTTGGACTTTAATCTTCTCTCCCCCAGACAGACTGCTTAACCGTTGAGAACTTGTTAAACTATCTGCATCAAAGCCGAGCTGGCCGACCACTTGATACAATTGCTGGTAGTCCATATCGACAACGTCACTTTGTCCAAAGAAATACTTATCCAGAGTAAGCTCTTCAAATTCTCGATGTAAAGACTGTGGCAAATAAGCGGTGCTACTGAATTGATTGATCACCTCTCCATCTGCTTGAATATAGGATTCAATACTTTCATTTCCCATGATCCATTTCAGTAAGGTTGACTTTCCATTTCCTTCCTCACCGATGATGGCTACTTTGTCTCCAGGATTGACGGTAAAACTCAGTGCTTTAACAATCTCTTTCAAATCCATTAAATGATGCAAGGTCAAATTTTTCACTTGTAGCATACTGATTCCCCCTGTCTAATAAACAAAAACGACCGCCAGCAAGTTTCTGCAGACAGTCGGGTAATTTCATTTAAACGGTAGAAGGATGGTGCGCCTATGACGGAACACCATTTCCGATTCAAAAGTTGTTTAAATGAAGTATCTAAAAAAACCGTTGCAAAGAAACCTACTTTGTCAGCAGAATCTGTTTCTTCTTCAATTACGATTTGTTTAGATAGTGTACATTTAGGCACAACCTTTCGATTTATTGGGTACATTATATCAAGGACAGTCCATTGATTCAATGGATAGGATATTAGTCAAATATTCGATAGAAAGTTTTTTAACTTGTAATAAAATAGTTTCTAGTTTTGCCGTAATTAAAATTTTACGGTTTATATCCCGTTTTGTCTTCCTCGGTGATTTCTCGAATCACTTTATACGGCACTCCCGCTGCAATCACATTAGACGGAATATATTTGGAGACAACACTCCCTGAACCAATAACCGCGTTGTCTCCTATTGTGAAGCCTTGATTGAGATGAGCTCCGGCTCCAAATGGACGTTTTCTCCGGTAGACTTGATTACCTTCTTGAGAATGGTTCTCTTTCAACAGATGATTTTCCAAATCTGTTATTGTTTTCATTGATAAGCAAAATGACTGTTTCTCTTGCTTCAACTATCTCATTCGTCAAATCGTTGTATATAAGTCCAGTTAAAATACGCTGCCTTTATTCTTCCAAATTCATCTATAAACAGTCCCTTTTCATTTTTCTATTCCTAAAACCAAAGATCATCATCGTCCATAATAGAGCTTAGCAGTTCTTCTCCTTCTTGAATTCCGGATTTGATAAATTCATTAGTGTCGTCTAAATCATTTTCAGAAATTTCACCAGCTTCATACAAAAACTGGTAAAGTTTTTTCAGAGCTGAACCGGTTTGTTTCAATGATGTCTTTGAACTCATTAAGTCTTTTCGCACAATGAAATCGCCTAGAAAAGAGTCTACCGAATCACCAGAGTCAACAGGAGTTGCTTTTTCGTAATCCGTTAAATAAATATTAAGATAAAAATCAAGCTGGTCAGCATGACGTTTAGCTGTTTTTTTACTTAAGCCTTTTCCCTCTACCAGATATCTTTTGAACTCCATTAACATTTTTTCATTGTGTTCCACTAAAAGATCTCTAAATTCCTCCCATTTTTCTTCAGATATATTCCAATCATCTAATAGAGGAACCTGACTGTAATCCCATGTCTTTTCAATGAAGTAAGGGGACTTTTCAACAGCCTCTTCTATTCTCAATGGTTTATTCAAAGCCTCTTTCAGAGCTTCCACACTACTCCCATACCCTTGTTTAAATAATTGAGTATGAATATAATTACTGAAAAAAGTCATGGCTTCACTGTTTATCGTTTGATTCATGTTCAATCTAAAAAAACTTAAATCTGCTATCACCAAATTGACACTTCCAAGTACCGAACGATTAGATGTAGTGGTTACTTGAATTTCTCCAGCAACCTTTAAATATTCTTCCGTTTTCTCATTGGAAACCCCAGCGATATCAAAGGCCACGTGAATCGCTTCAGAAATCAATTCCGGCAATTGCTTTTTCTTTTGTGCATTAATATCATGTAGAATAATAGGTGTATAGGTTTGATCATTGAGAAGAATCAGAATCTTCTTTCGATTGACGTTGATATAGTTCGCGTGCCACGAAAATAATGGATTAACTTGTGCAAATCGTTTCCCATTTTCTTTATCCTCGATAGTTGGTAAAGCAGAAAATAAAGGCTGTGTTTTTTTAGTTACACCAATAATCATCTGTATTCCCCTTTTATATTTATTATGTAGCATTAAAACAATGTCTTATTTTATTGCCACTGCTAACTTGTTACAAGTTTCTATATCTCTCAACAAAACTTCTTGAAGAGTTTCTACAATGAGACACTCTCAAATTTATTCTAAAACTCCTTTTTAGTTTATCATACCGCAATCAGCTTTTTAACTTTATTAAATCCAATTCTGGAATAACCAAAAAGGCTTAATCGCTATATGGATCAAGCCTTTTAAATCTTTATTTGAGTACAATCGAAAAACGCTTTATTTTAATCGTTCTTATTTTTTATCCTTTTTCCAGGCTGTGTCTGAGCCATTACGCCAACTAACTCATGGGGAACATATAACTCTTCAAGATAGATGATCTCATCAGTAGATAATTGCAGATTTACAGCATCAACAGCTGTTTCAATGTGTTTTACTTTAGTTGCTCCTACTACTGGAGAAGTCACTTTAGTCAACAGCCACGCAATAGAGATTTCACTCATTGATACTTGCCGCTTTTCAGCCAATTCTTCTACTCGTTTAATGATTTGATGATCTTGTTCCCAAGTGGAATCATATTTTGATTTTGCATACGTATCTTCTTTTTGCCTTTTTGAAATCTCGTTTGAGTGTTTTGCAAGACGACCAGAGGCTAGTGCACTGTATGGAGTCAAAGCAATATTATTTTCCTGACAATATTGAAACATTTCACGTTCTTCTTCTCGAGCAATCAAGTTGTAATGTCCTTGGACAGAAACAAACTTAGGAAAACCTTCTTTTTCAGCTAACGCATTGGCTTGAGCTACTTGGTAAGCAAAGCAATTTGAAATGCCTATCTCACGAACCTTTCTTGATTTTACAGCTTCTGCTAGTCCATCTAAAATTTCGTACATAGGTGTTCTATAATCCCACATATGATAAATGTACAAATCTACATAATCCATACCAAGATTTTTCAAACTCTGGTCCAAAGAATTTAAAACATGTTCTTTTCCAGAAATATTTTGTTCGATTTCTTGATCTGTACGAGGCAAAAACTTGGTCGCTACAACTACATCTTCCCGTTTAGCAAAATCATTTAAGGCTCTTCCGACGTATTGTTCACTCGTCCCATTTTGATAAGCAATCGCTGTATCAAAAAAGTTGATTCCTTTATCTAAACTATACTTGATAATCTCACGCGTCTGCTCCTCATCAATTACCCAAGAATGTTGTCCCGCTTTTGAATCGCCAAATCCCATACAGCCTAAGCAAATTCTTGAAACCATTAAGTCTGAATTTCCAAGTTTTGTGTATTTCATTTGTTCTTCCTCCTGTTTGCTTCATTATTTATTTAACTTCTGTATTTCTACTATTGATGTTCTGTTGTTCGTCGTTCAAAGTGCCGATTAGATTATTTGAACAACTTTAACCTTAATTTCTCCCTTATACTGTACCATAAAAACAACCTCCAAAAGTTTAGATTGTACTCTAACTTTTGGAGGTTGTTATTTTTATTTTTTCATTCGAAAGGTTTACTCATCAAAACATTTTTACTGAACCACTTTTAAAAAGCCTTCTAAAAATTCGGCTGAATCTCCAATATAACTAAAGTCTGAATAATTAAAAATAGGCGCTTCTGAATCTTTGTTAACAGAAATCACCAATTCGGCATTTCCAATCCCTGTTGTATACTGTACAGCTCCATGAATACCCAAGTTTATCAATAGTTTCGGTGAAATCGTATTACCGGACTGGCCAATTTGATCATCTCCGCTGAATTTAGGATGATCTGTTAAAGGACGAGTAACTCCGATTTTTGCTCCCAGTTTCCGAGCTAGTTCTTCTGCTAAAGCAAGCACCTTATCATCAACTGCACCGCGTCCCAATGCAATGACCCGATCCGCATTGGCAATACTGTCGCTTTTAGACAATAAAGGAGTTTCTTCGATAATTTTCACACGTTTTGCTGCTTTAAAGGTCAGGTCCGTCACTTCTGTTACTGTGACTGATGGATCACTGATTTTCTTAGCTTCAAATGTATTTGGTCGTACAGAAGCCATTTGCGGACGATGATCCGGACAGATGATTTCGCACATGATATTATCGCCATAAGAGGGTTTAGTTTGGACCAATAAATCCCCATCAAATGCTAAGTTCAAGCAATCAGAAGTCAAACCTGTATTCAACTTAGCTTGTAAACGTGGTGCTATTGAGCGGCCAACAACTGTTGCGCCAAATAGAATGCTATTAGGCTGACGTTGTGCTGCCAACTCTGCCATTAAGCTGGCAATTTCAGAATCCGCTGCATCTTTCAAACGGTCATCCTTTACTACAATGATTTCATCGGGACCATACTCTTTGATGTTTTCTTCCAGATTTTTATCTGTTGCTTCAAATAAAATGACCACTACTTTTTTATCGCCGGCAATTTCTTTTGCTTTTGTAATTAATTGATACGTAACCGGCTGGATGATACCTACATGTTTTTCTGCGTATACCCAAACTTCTTGACTAGACATTTTTTTCCACCTCTCTTAGAGTAAATTATTGGCTCTCAACTGAATCAACAGTTCACGAATAGCTTCATCAGCTGTACCTTTTAGCACTGTTGTAGCTTTCGCTTCTTTTTCGGGTGCCCATACACTGCGTACAACAGTTGGGGAACCTTTCAAGCCGATTTTATTAGGATCAACAGTCAAACTGTTTTCATCCCACACACGAATCGTTTTTTGATAACTTTGTTGAATATTGCGAGGCGTTGGGTAACGCGGTACGTTCATTTCACTGCGTACGGTTACTACTGCTGGTAATTGGAACTCAATTTTTTGTTGCATATTCTCTAACAAGCGAGTTGCAGTCATGGCTTGATTATATTGGCTGTGCAATTCACTGACAAAGGTAATCTGCGGCCACTCTAAAAGTTCAGAGACAATCGGACCGACCTGGCTAGTATCAGCATCTACAGACTGACGACCAAATAATACCAAGTCTACATCTCCTAATTCTTTGATGGCTTGTGCTAAAACATATCCGGTTGCCAAAGTATCCGCTCCGCCAAATTGTCGGGAGCTTAGCAATATAGCATCATCACACCCCATAGCTAAACCTTGACGCAATGTCATTTCAAAATCTGGAGGTCCCATAGACAATAGTATGATTTCTCCACCCCATTCGTCTTTTAGGCGCAATGCTGCTTCAATGGCGTTTTTATCGTAAGGATTCATCACTCCTGCTTCTCCGGAACGAATCAAATTTTTTGTATTTGGATCAATTTTCAAATTATTGGAAACCGGTACTTGTTTAATACACACGACGATTTTTAAGCTCATTTATCTCAATCCTCTCTCTCGTTTACAACTTCTTTGCTGATCTCGATCATCATTTTTTCTAACGATCCTTCTGCAAGTTGTAAAGCTCGTGCATCACGAATCAGATGTTCAACTGGGTATTCTCTGCTGTAACCATATCCGCCTAGTACTTGTAAGGCATGATCAGCTGCAGTAACTGAAGCCCGACTACCATATGATTTGGCCATAGTGGCTACTTTCGCATAAGATTTGCCTGCTACTTTCAATCTAGCTGCTTCTTGATACAATAATTGTGTGTTCTCTTTCGCAATAGCAATTTCGGTGATTTTTGTTTGGATAGAATGCAATTGAATAATCGGTGTATTGATTGCTTCACGTTGTTTTGCATAATCTACCGCGATCGACAATGCATGTTCAGTGATACCAGCAGCGATCGCCCCCATCGAAATACGAGCATCGTAGTGAGCATTATCACCAATTTCCACACCTTGACCTATTTTCCCGAGCAAATGATCTTCATTGACCACAACATTTTCCAAGAAAATTTCTGCTACAGGTGTCCCGTTCATTCCAATAAATTCTTCTCGTTTACCATGTTTAAACCCAGGCATATCTTGGTCTACAAGGAAGCAAGATAATTCCGTTGGAGATGTTTTCAAGAGCACACAGTATACTTCGGCCAATCCGCCATTTGTGATCATGCTCTTATTTCCATTTAAAATCCATTTATCTCCTTCTTTAACAGCCTTGGCTGTAAATCCCATCACATTAGAACCCCCTTGCGGTTCTGTTGATGAAAAGCCAAAAACACGATGGGTGGCTTGAGGCAGATACTTTTCTTTTAACGCAGGTGTAGCATATTTCAATACTTGATCAACCGTTTTGTAATGCCCTTCTAGTGTAAATGCAATACTAGCATTCCGTTGAGCAAAATCATAGATGGTTTGAGAACTGGCAACGACATCAAATCCGGCACCGCCATATTCTTCTGGTATGGTCAACCCTAAAAAGCCTGTATTCACAATACTGCTCCATAGTTCTGCAGGGTACTCTCTGTGTTTGTCAATCCACATATCTAAAGGTTTTACTTCTTTATCAGCAAAATCTGTCACCATTTGGTGCAACATGACTTGCGGCTGAGTCAATTTTATACTCATTTTTTACACTCCTTTGTTCAAATATACACAAGAATAGAAACAATCAATTAACAAAATTACTATAATCCATTCTTTTTTCTATTTACTTGATTTAAATCAAGTACAACAAACTATTTAAAAAAATGATAATACCTTTTCTAAGGAGTGGAAAATTGGTAGAATAAAAAAGTATTGTGAGGAACTATAGAGGAGAATGCAGGATGAAAAAAGACTATTCAAAATCTCACCATCACACTTATAGATGTGAAAATACAAAGCAATGTTGTATCTATACTATTCCCCTATTTCAATCTCTAACAGCTGGACAAAAAGAACAAATTCATCCCTTGATCCAACATAAGCATTACTCGAAGGGAGAGACTATCTATCGGCCAGGAGAATCTGCTGACTCGCTTTATGTATTAAGCAGTGGGAAAATACGTGTATACCGATTGTCAGAGTCGGGAAAAGAACAGTTGATACGAATTGTATCAGAAGGAGAGTTTACCGGGGAATTGGCTTTATTTAAGAAGGGTTTTTACGAGGCTTTTACGGAAGCATTAACAGATTGCAATATTTGTGCCATCAAACATGCCGATTTTCGCCAGCTGCTTATGCAATACCCGGCTACTGCTGTTGACATGTTGGCTACGATCGCTGAAAGATTAGGTTCTTCTGAGCAACAGACAGCTTGGGCTACTACTGAAACTGTAAAAGATAGGCTGTTGCACTTTTTGGTTAGTCTAGTCGATTCTGAAAAAAAAGAACCCGTCGTCGAACTAAAGATGGCTAAAAAAGATTTGGCTTCTTATTTAGGAACCACCTCTGAATCATTAAGTCGAGAACTAGCTCATCTAGAAAAAGAAAAAATCATCGAAGAAATTGCTTATGGAAAAATCAAATTATTGAATGTTAATTAATGCATATCCTTTTCCTCTTTACCAACAGAAAAATCTTCTAAAGAAAACCAACACACTACTCTAGAGAATCCGGTATAGATTGAAAAAGGATTTCCAGAGTAGTTTTTATTTTTAAAATTGTATTTTTAAAGCTGGATCCACAGGATTCAACGTTAGAAACGCATGTTCAAAAATAATAGCGTAAAGATAAGGGCTATTTTCTTTACCCATCTTTTCTATGAATTTTGGATCCTTTTCTAAAAAAGCAGACTTAATTCCTTCTTCTTGGTAATCCTCACACTTTACCACACGAGCATTGTGAACACGTATGTATTCATAACGGTCTTTAATAATAGTAGTAAAAGATATACATGGATTTAGCTGAAATTCTTTTACTTTTGATTTGTTTTTATTCGTTCGAATGTAAAGAATATTTTGTTGCAATGGATCAGGATAATAATTGACGATCCTCACATTAGGCGTTCCTTCGACCGATGTTGCTAATGCTAAATAATTTTGTGCCTTCAGAATTCTTATGTACTCTTCCATTACTTCCATACTGCTTTTCCTCCTTCTTGCAACAGGTAGAACACAACTCTCCGCTGTTGATGTAGAAATCCATTTTATCTTATTTTAAATTATTCCGTATTGATCTGGATCAACGACTGCATAAGTTTGCATCGAAAAACCTTAAAAAGAGTTTCCGTAAATTCATAAACCCGTTCTCTCTATATTTATGTATCTGCAATACTTATTGCAATTCAATCTCTTTCTAACTAAAAAATTCAGAATGTGTTAAACTCTTAGTAACTACACTTCTAAGGAGGATGTTCAGAAATGTCAGAAAAAACGCTTGTATTGCTCAAACCAGATGCAGTAGAACGAAATCTAATTGGGAGTATTTTAGTCGAATATGAGAGAAACGGTTTAAAAGTTGTGGATATGAAATTAATAAAAGCCTCTACAAATTTAGCAGAAAAGCATTATGCAGAACATACTGGAAAACCGTTTTTTAATCGTTTGGTTGCTTACCTTACCAGAAGTCCATTAGTTGCCTTAGTCTTAGAAGGTGAAAATGCCATCAGTCGAGTACGATCATTGAATGGAACAACTGATCCAGAAAATTCACCAGATAATACGATTCGTGCTCTTTATGGACTAAGTATGTCTGAAAATACTGTTCATGCCTCTGATTCGAAGGAAAGTTCTGATAGGGAAAGAGCTATTTGGTTTGGTTAATAAACTACTTTCAATTCAAAAAAGATTCTTCATTAGAGATTTTTACTCATGAGACACCATCTTTTATCCGCTCATTTCTTATATAGCCTAATTATAACACAGGACAAATAAGGAGACACTCAACTTTATACTATCCGTATGAGAGTTGCCAACGGCAATCATCATACCGATAGGCATTCATCACCCACCTATGGAGGATGGGCAAATTCTGCCTAAACTACGTTAAAAAGCTTTGTAACCTTAAGATATGAGATGGAACATAAGGAAAAGCTCAATATGGATCAAGTCCACGAAAAATTATCTTTAGCGGGGTTTAATAAACAAGTGAATGCACTAAAAAACAGACAAGCATTTTTATCCTTGTCTGTTTTTTAATGCATTCATTATTTGAATTTTTATTGGAACTCCTGCTTCTCTCTTAGTCTTTATCATATTCTCAAATACGTTGACACCTATTTCCGATAAGACAAACAGGACACTGAGAGCAATTCCGCTAGCGGTTATATATTTTAACATTGATCATCTCTCCTTATTATCGAGATTAGAAAAAAATGCTTCATTATATAATGCCTACTGAACAATTGGGCTAATTTGAAATGGAGAAAAGTTCAATAGAACTAAACAGCTTTTTTTCCGATTTTTCAGTTGTCCAAAAAAAGAGCGCAAGCGATTGCGATTAATGTTATCTAC
>NZ_JBGQQS010000011.1:0-83585 GCF_045528365.1 Desemzia sp. FAM 23988 | reverse complement strand
CCTTGACTACGATTGCCTTATCCGTCATTGCGATGAATGTAGATAACATTAATCGCAATCGCTTGCGCTCTTTTTTTGGACAACTGAAAAATCGGAAAAAAAGCTGTTTAGTTCTATTGAACTTTTCTCCATTTCAAATTAGCCCAATTGTTCAGTAGGCATTACTTATCAACATACTGACAGATATCGAACACATTTTTTGGGAAATGGAAGATGACGAGTACTCTCTTTATGAAAACCAGGAAAAAGCTAAAACTCTACTGGACAATATTAAAAGAAGTATGGGAATCGACATTTAAAAAGAGCTTGCAGAATAATTCTGCAAGCTCTTATTTTATTCCTTCTAGTGACTAATGACTCAAGAAGTCTTTCTTGCTAGAAAAGTTACTCTTCTGATTCACTCTCACCTGGCCGTTGCATACCGCCAATATCGTCAGTAGGAGGTTGCCCCATACCGCCGCCGCCATTTCCGCCAGGTTGTTGCATACCGCCACCCATTTGGCCAGTAGTTGTTCCTGTTGTAGTAGAAATGGATTCTACTGTTATTTCAGAAGTTTCATCAGCAACGCTCACTGTATAGGTTTCACCTACCGTTAAGTCAGCTGAACTGAATTGGATAGATGCAAAGCTTTTATTTGCTGTCCAGCTCAACACAACATTTCCTTCTGCATCACTGATTGTTATTTCACTACCTGCTTCATATGTGGTATCAAATCCATATAGTACACTCGCTTGAGTAGAATCTTCTGAGAAAGTTACTGCCATTCCAGAACTTCCTGAACCCATTAAAGTTCCGCCAGTAATCACGGTCTCCCCATTTGAGTCGATCGTTCCATTTCCATCATTTTCCGGACCGCTGACTGTCACGCTGCCTCCTGAAATTTCAAGTGTTCCGTTTGAATCTAATCCATCTCCACTGCTGTCTACAGAAATCGTCCCTCCAGAAATAGTTAAGTCGTTCTCACTGTTGCTAGAAAACGGATCTTCACCAACGCCTGTATTGCTTGTAGTAGTCGTGCCGCTTGATGCGTTCATTCCATCATCACTTGCAAGGACAGAAATGTCCCCAGCACTGATTGTAATGGTTTTGCCCTCAATACCTTCGTAACTTTCTGAAATGGCAACATTTGCACCATTTAACACTAAGTCGCCTCCAGCATGCACTCCATCGTCTCCAGAAGCTAACGTCAACGTTCCACCTGCAAGCGTTAAATTGCCGTCACTGTGGATTGTATCATCAGCTGCATTGATTGTGATCGTTCCGGTATTTACGATCAACTCACCTGCTGTTTTCAGCCCTTTCGTACTGACCGAATCCGTAGCATCAGCATCTGCACTGTCTTCTTGCTCCTCTTCCATTTGCATAAAGAATGCTTCGCCTTCAGAAGTTTTAGCTACAGCGTTCTCACTGCCGCCACCTGCTGTAATGTCAAATGTACCTCCGTCAATTTGCAATAACGTTTCCGCTTGTATAGCATCTTGTTGAGTCTCGATGGTGAAACTTCCATCAGCAATATAAACAAATCCTCTGCCAACTTCTTCTGCGTTATCGGACTGAATCGCATCAGCTCCAGTGGTTAAAGAGAACGTACCGTCTTTTATTTTGACTGCATCTTTTCCGGACAAGCCTTGACCTGTCGCAGTAATCGTGTAAGTACCGCCAGTAACGATTAAATCATCTTTTGAAACAATCCCGTGATTGGTATTTCCATTTATTGTCAAATTCCCTGAACCGTTCAGCGTTAAATCTGATTTACTAAAGATGGTTCCATCAATATTTGAGGCATCCTCCCCAGTACCAATAGTCGCTGTACTGCCCTCTTTGTCTGTCAGGGTATTCTCGGAACCTTCTGCTAATGTCACAAATACTTTTTCGGCTTCTTCAATCAAAACAGGCGCTGTTGTAGTAGAAGTAATATCCACTCCATTGAAGATCAAATGAACTTCTTCTGTATCAGGAGCGGTAACTTTTATTTGCCCATCAGATAAACTTCCGCTGACCAGATAAGAGCCTCCTGTCGTAATAGTAACTACATTCCCTTCTACTGTTGCGCCTTCACTGCTGCTGGTACTTTGATCATCAGCCAATTCAATAGTGGTTACATCTGATTCATCATAACCAACTTCAAGATCGTCTGAACTAAAATTTATCTCGTAATCAGCGGAGCTTTGTGATGTTCCTGTAGTTGCTGTAGTTGCCGTTGCTTCAGTAGATTCAATAGATTGTGTATCAGAAGCCGTTGCTTGACATCCTGCCAGCACCCCAGTAAACAGTAGAGCGGTTGCCAAAATAGTGCTGAGTTTATTCTTCATTACAATTCTTCCCTTCCTATTACAGAACGACCGCAAACAATTTCCAAGTTTCCATTTTTGCAACGTAATTCATCGATCAGTTCTTTTTCTAACGAAGCATCTTTCAATTCAATCATGTATTCTAAACGAAACAGACTGCCCATATTGGTTGTTTTCACATTCATCATTTGATGAGTAGAAAGATATTTTTCAAAAACTTCTTCAAAAATCGTTGTGTAATCTAAGTTTTCTGGCAAAGTCACTCTTAACCAGCGGGCGTTTTCATTCATTTCACCAAAGCTGGATGAATTCAGCCCGATCATTACAGCACAAATGATAATCGCAAATACGACTGCTATCCCAATGTATCCCATTCCAGTAGCTAGACCTATCGCCATAGCCAAGAAAATACTGGAAATTTCTTTTGCTGAGCCGGCTACTGACCGGAATCGAACCAAACTGAAAGCTCCCATAACGGCCACCCCAGCCCCAACGTTTCCATTGACCAGCATGATGACCATTTCAACGATAGCCGGCAGCAGGAATAATGTCACGACAAACCCTTTTGAATAGTGATTGCGTAACATATAGGTCCAGGCAACTAACCCGCCTAAGATCAAACTGGTGACTGTACAGATCAGAAAACTGGAGATGGAAAAAGTTGTAGCACTCTCGATATATAAGCTGTTAAATAATTCATTCATTCATGACAAACCCTTCTTGATTGTTTTTTAGATAATCTTGGTACCCATTGGCATATTTAGAAAATTTAGCAGGATAAATCTGCATCTCAGATAATAGACGCGCGAGCCAAATGGGCATAGCTCCGCAAATTTTGATTTCCATTAACAAGGAACCGTCCGGTAAAATCGGCTGTCCATAAGACCCCTCTGCTAACGATAAGTGAGTCGTCCGATACAAGATCTCTTGATCAAAGGTTATCCGGATACTGTCATCCAGTTTTCCGGTATAAGCCATCCTCTCATAAGAAATATACATCGCTGGTTTTAGATCCGGATAAACCGCTAAAATAGATTCAAATTCATGCATCATTTGTTTATTGGCAACAGGAGCTGTTATTTCGTGATGCCCTAGAAACCGTTCAGCATTTTTTAAATGCATGTCCGTTCTGCGTTTGTACACCACCCCTTTAAATTTTTTCTTGATTTCAACATATACTGGATCTGTTTTACTTGGAATACCATAACTTCGCAAACGAACTTTCTCTTTATAGATGGGTTTGCTCATGGATTGACGAATCAAATACCATTTCTCTGTATCGTAGTAAACATTTGTGATCAAGTGTTTCCCATATTCATCTAATTGCATATAGGGTTGAATAGCTTCAAGAAAGTCATTCCACTGCTCGTACGTAATTAAGTACTTGGTTTCCTTTCTTTCAAAAGTACTTTGATAATGACTCATGATTGATTCCTCCTTTGTTCGATAGATGTACTATAATCCCTCAACCTTAATTGAAACTTAAGACACCTTTTTTGTTCCGACAATAAATAAAGCCTGTAAGAAACTCTTCACTGAGAGCTTCTTACAGGCTTTATTGTTTAATGTATCAGGACCAGTATTTTCCCAGCCCTTACTTATCTATTTAGTCGGCAAAATCACTTCAAAAGAAATCGTATGATCTTTCAGAAGAACTGCTTTGATTTGACCATGATGATTTTCCACGATCGTGGCCGCTAATGACAAGCCTATTCCATAACCGCCTTCACTATGTTTTCGGGCCTGATCTTCCCGATAAAAACGATCAAACAATTGGTCAAATCGTTTCGGCATTTCATTGACGGTATTAGTGATCTGAAGTTTTATTTTATTTCCTGCTTGATGGTCTAAACGGACGTTAATGGTCCCAGGTTGCTGGACATACTTATTGGCGTTATCCATCAATAATGAGCATAATTTATTCATTGCTTCAGCATCCGCTTGGATCACTACATTCGGTTGAATATCTAAAGATACTTCAACCTTTTTTTGTCTTCCGATCTGTACGTAAGGTTCAGCTGTCTCTTTCACTATTTGTGAGAGATCAACCGATTCGATTTTAGACTGGTAACCTTCTTCTTCCATTTGTGTCAGCTGGAGCATACTCTCCATTAACCCATTTAAGCGCTGGATTTGTTTGTTCGTACTTTCAGTCCATTCAGTACTCCCATTCAACATTTCCTGAACATCATTATTAGCCGAAATAATGGCTAAAGGTGTTTTGATTTCATGGCCGGCATCTGTAATAAACTGCTTTTGACGATCAACCGTTTGCTGAACAGGTTTGATGATCTTACTAGAAAAATAGAACACCAGCAAGAAAATAAACAGGAGACTAACGACTCCAATCAATATAGAATTGCGAAAAAAAGATCTCACTAGCTGCAGATCGCGTTGGCTGTCAACAAACACCAGCATGATCGTGTCGTCCGTTTGTTCTATCACCTGATAACGAAAGTCTTCTATATAGCCCTTTTCTTTACCTGAAGCTAAGACTTCCTCAGCGTATGATTGGCCCGTTTGGGAATCGATCGACCGTATGCGTGTAGTATCGATTTGAACTACTTGTTGTTCAGAATTGGCTAAAGCTGTAAAATAGCGTGTCTCAAAAGGAGTTTCAGCTGATATCCCTTGATTTGGCGGCATTCCCATTCCATTACCAGGTATAGATTCATCTGGAAAATTCCCGCCATTATCTGTCAATATAGTCAATATTTCGTCTGTTCGCTCCACAGTATGGACATAGTTCGTCGTGTTCAGCACAATCAGTACAACAGACATGACTAGAAAAACGACAGCCATCGTCACTAAAATGAATTTTTTTCTTAATTTTTCAATCATTTAATGGCCTCCAAGGAATATCCTACTCCACGAGTAGCAACGATTTTGACACGCACTTCCAATAACGCCAATTTTTTCCTTACATTACTTAAATGAACCCAGATACTGTTCATTTCTATTTCTGCATCCAGTCCCCAAATGCGTTCGATCATCTGCTCAGCCGAAAAAACCTGCTTTGGGTTTTCAATCAACAATTGCAGAATCTGAAATTCTTTGTTCGATAATTTCAACTCATCTGTGCCATTGCTGATCCGAATGGTCTCACAATTCAATTGCAGATCTTCGAACGTCAGTATTTTAGCTTGCAAAATCGTTTTACGCCGAGTCATTGCTCGAACACGTGCCAGCAATTCTCCCATTGCAAATGGTTTCGTCAAGTAATCATCTGCTCCCAGATCCAACCCCTCAATTCGATCCTCAATGGCTGATTTGGCCGTCAACAATAAAATAGGCGTTTGGTGGCCTTCGTTTCGCAATTTATCTAACACTTCCAGCCCAGACAGCTTGGGCATCATAATATCCAAAATAATACCCTCATAATCGGCTAATGAAGCGTACTCGTAAGCTTCTTCCCCATCATGGACACTATCTACTGCATATCCTTGATTTTCTAGAATGACTTGAATGGCACGAGCCAATTCTTGTTCATCTTCTGCTAACAGTAATCTCATGTACAAAACTCCTCAATCACATCTTTTGATTAGCATATTCTACCATACTAAAATGTGCAAGAGGATTGTTGAAAGAAAAATATCGATGGGCTCTCTTATTAAATAGGTAGGGTCCTATTCTCAGAAGGCTCTTATCCGACGAATAGCAGCCCTCTCGAGCAGTAAAAAACATATAAAGAAGTTATCCATTCTTCTACTACAATTTCTATTTGATGATCAGCATATCATTGTCATCAAATTCCCAATCTTCTCCATAGGCCACTTCCCAGTAGATGCCATCAGGATCTTGAAAATAACCGCTGTATCCACCCCAAAAAACGACTTCCGGCTTTTTAACGATCAACGCTCCCGCTTTTTCTGCCAAAGCAAAGATCTCGTCCACTTCTTCTTTTGATTTTCCATTATACGCCAGTGAAATACCGTTAAATCCTTCTACAGGACTAATCGGCTGAGGAGACTGGATATCTTTTATTAATTCTTCCAAAGGAAATAGGGAGATTTTAGTTCCGTCATTGTTAATAAAGACCACTTCAGGCGATGCTTCTGTTCCAATAACTTTCACATCAAACCCCAAACCATCTCGATAAAAATGTAAGGACTTCACAATATCTCTTACACCTAACGTAATCAAATTCAATCGGTTCATGTATTTTCCTCCTGAGTTAGCATATGCCACACTTTCTGTAAAAATTGGCCGCTTTTTTCTTTTACTACTACATCAAATCGGTCCATTCCAGCTACATCCGTTTGGTTAATCAAGATCGACTGATTTCCACGAAAATCATCTAACAAATAAGCAGCCGGCATGACATTCAAGCTTGTACCAATGACCATCAATAAATCAGCTTCTTGAATAGCTTTTATGGCACCGCTAAGCACTTGCTGATCCAGTTGATCTCCATATAACACAATATCAGGTCTCACTACATTACCTTTACTTTCTACTGCTATCCCTTTTTCATCCCAACGTACCTCTTCTTTTACGACGGATTTATGGGTATTGACAGATTTCCATTTGGTCGCATTGCCATGTAATGAGAACACTGTTGAACTCCCAGCAGCTTCATGCAAATTGTCGATATTTTGCGTTACTATCGTCACTTGCTTCCCTTTTGCTTCCAGCAATTGAAAAAATTGATGCCCAAAGTTGGGTTCAGCATCTGGAAAATCTAACGTATTACGGTAGTTTTCAAAAAACAGTTCCGGATATTGTTCAAAAAAAGGCACACTTAGCGCTTCTTCACCAGTATAGTGTGTGCCAGATAACTGATCCAAAAAACCGCCTGCTGAACGAAAATCCGGCACTCCACTTTCTGTACTGATTCCCGCTCCCGTGAAAGCCACAATTCGTTTTGAATCTTGAATCATTTGCGCTGCTTTGTTTACTTGCTCGCTCAATTTACCATCCTTTCAGATTCTCAAAACCACTTATTTTTATCCTCTTTTTTAGTTACAAAAACTGCCAAATTATCTAAGGTCAAGTTCCATCCATCTTCATGGTCCTGTTGAGATATCTTATTTTCTTCTGTTTCTCCGGCTTAAGCATACTCCGGATCTAAATAAGTTAATGTAAGCCGAAATTTCCTCCCTCCCCATGGTTCAAAAAGATCTAGGTGACCACTCATGCCAGCAGGAGGGGGCCCCACCTTTTTTCCTTCCGTTCAACTTCAGCTCTTATTTTTATTTCATTATATCGAAAAAAGCAGCTAAAATAACTTAAAACCTCTTGTACTTTCTATAAGGATTCTACAACATTTGACGCTGGCGTTCCTATAGTTTTCCCTAAGCAACCCACAGGCCGGAGAAAATTTCTTACCATCGCTAGAATATAAAGAGCCTCTATTAGCTGCTTTTACGTCCTGCTATAGTTATAGAAAAAGCGAACCGCAGAAGATGCTTAAAGTCTCCGGTCCGCTGATGGTGCATTTCTAATTAAGCTAACTGTTTCTCTCTGACAATACCTTCTATTTCAGGCTGTTTTTCTTCTTTAGGCATTTGTTGTTGATGAAGCCTTGCATAGGTAATCAGATCATCACGCAACGTTTTTTCATTTTCGCCTTCTATCATTTGTAAAAACGCTACGATATCTGTTAGTGGTTTCTGAACTGCTTTTCCGACAAAAATTTTGTCAAACACTTTTTCTCCAGTATTCTCACTGGCGATTAACAGTTCTTCATACAATTTTTCGCCTGGTCTGATTCCCGTTTCGACCACTTCGATCTCGTTGTCTGTATAGCCGCTGATCTGCACCATTTTTCTGGCTAAATCAACGATTCTGACAGGTTTACCCATATCCAGCACGAAAATTTCACCGCCTTTTGCCAATGCGCCTGCTTGGATGACCAAACGACTAGCTTCCGGAATCGTCATAAAGTAACGGGTCATTCGAAAGTCTGTCACAGTAACAGGCCCTCCCGCTTTGATTTGTTCCCTAAACAATGGTACTACGCTTCCTCTGCTTCCTAATACATTTCCAAAACGGACAGCTGCGAAATTCGTACCGCCCGGCTCATTCAAACTTGTCACGATCATCTCTGCCAAGCGTTTAGTAGCCCCCATAACGTTTGGAGGATTAACTGCTTTATCCGTTGACACCATAACAAAAGTTCCTACACCAGCTGCTTTTGAGGCTTCAGCAATATTCTTTGTCCCATAAACATTATTTTTAACGGCCTCAGCAGTATTCAGTTCCATCATAGGAACGTGTTTATGTGCCGCCGCATGATACACAATATCCGGTTTGTACAGCTTCATCACTTCAAACATTCTGGCACGATCTTTAACATCTGCAATCACGGGAATAATCTCAATTTTCCCACCATATCGTTTGTTCAATTCACGATGAATTTGATAAATAGAATTTTCGCCATGTCCTAAGAGAATCAGTTTTTGAGGAGAAAATGAAGCTAAAATACGACTGATTTCAGAACCGATTGAACCCCCGGCTCCACTGATCAATAAGGTTTTTCCGCTTAATTCTCTAGCTAATTGTTTCGTATCTAACGTAACTTCATCTCTTCCTAATAAATCAACTACATCTACTTCACGAAAACGTTGGACAGATAGTTTGCCGCTCACTACATCTTCAATCGAAGGCATCAGATTGACTGTCGCTTGACTTTGGTTGCACAATTCAAGGATTCTCTCCAGATCCTCAGGCACTAACGAGGGAATAGCAATAGTGATTTGTTCGATCTCTTGAACAGCTACCAAATAAGGAATGTCTGCAGTCCCACCTAAAATAGGAACCCCGAATACACGCATGTGGTGTTTAGCCGCATCATCATCCACGATTCCGATCAACTGGATCTCAGGTAAATGTTTCTGGCTGTTTTTGATAAATAAGCTGCCGCCGTCCCCAGCTCCTACCACTAAAGTCCGTATTTTTCTGACGGGAACTTGGCGTTTCTTCTTAAAACCGTCCATTTCACTCTTAGCTTTAACAAAAACAAACTTGCCGCCTGTCACTAGAAGCGACAAGAAATAAACCAGCAGAATAAATTGGACACGTGCACCGCTCGTTA
The DNA here is from genome assembly GCF_045528365.1 of Desemzia sp. FAM 23988. Classification (NCBI taxonomy): domain Bacteria; kingdom Bacillati; phylum Bacillota; class Bacilli; order Lactobacillales; family Carnobacteriaceae; genus Desemzia; species Desemzia sp. FAM 23988. Next base: position 74,257 of record NZ_JBGQQS010000011.1, on the reverse strand, counting down.
AAAATAAAGATAGAGTAGCAGAGATCGCGATAGAAAGAGTAAAACCTCCCATCACTTTGATCATTTCTTTAATATCCGTATACCGATAAATCATCGCACAGGAATCCGTCCAAAGTGAAAATACACTGTAACTGATCCAAATAGTGGTTAAGAAGAAAAAGGCAAATGGAAGTGGTATAAAAAGCAGGTTTTCTAAAAAGATGTAGGCGACCGTCCAAGAAAGAAAGAGCAACAGGTGGTCTAACCCTAAATCCATCCATTTTCTTGCGATGGGGTAACGTAAAAATGGGGGTTTATAAAAAACCGTTCGAATATCTTTTTGCGGCATATCTTTTACTGGCCATTCTCTTTTCATATCTATACTCCTCCATTCGTCTTTTGCTGAATCATATGGGGACGATATCAATTTTCAGTTTGACTATAATAAGTACCAGACATTTTTTTATTTCACGGCTTGTCATTAAAGACCGTTCCAACGACATTCGCATGAACACGCTGCAGCATTTCTTTTGCTTGCAGGACTTCATTTAGATGAGCTGAATCGTGCCGGATCACAAAGATGGTTCCGTCAACTTTGCTCGCCATGATTTGAGCATCTGTAACAGGCAGAATAGGCGGTAAATCAAAGATAATCAAGTCATAATGTTCCTTAAAGTACTGCATCAAGATATTCATTTGCTTAGAAGCCAACAACTCAGATGGGTTCGGCGGCTGAATGCCGCTGGTCATTAGAAACAAGCGCTGGTGTTCTAAGGGATAAATGACAGAAGCTGGATTGGGCCTTTCATCCGTTAAAATAGTGGACAACCCTTTTTGATTGGAAACTTGAAAAATACTGTGTAACGAAGGTCTACGCATGTCTGCATCAACCAACAAAACTTTTTTTCCTTGAGAGGCAAAGAGAACAGCGACATTGATAGCAGTTGTCGTTTTTCCTTCATTCGGCCCACTCGATGTAAATTGGAGCGTTTTCAGCTTTTTATCTACCATTGAAAACTGAATATTGGTGCGCAATGTTCGATATTCTTCAGCGATAAAGGATTGTGGTCTCGTCATCGTTACGATCTCATAAGCTGTATTCCTTGGTTCTGTTTTCTTTTTATTGAACAAGTTATTGAGCACTTGGGGAAAGTTATCGAACATGGCTGGGCTCCTTTTCTGCTCGCTCATTTTCTTCTATCTGAGCGTTATTGACCGACTTTTTTTCTTCTTCTGCTCGTAGAACAAAGGCTTTGGGCATTTCAGAGATTGTTCCCAGCTGAATCCAACCCAGCTTTTCTGTAATCACTTTTTCATCATGGATCTTCGTATCCAGCATAACTTTCATCAAGCTGATACTGATTCCAACGATCAGACCGATCATTGTCCCGATCAATACATTAAAATTCGTACGAGGCGATATCGGTGTGGAGTTGATCTTAGCCGCAGATAAGATCGCTACGTTTTCAACATGTAAGATATTACCCACATTTTCTTGGAAAGTCGTCGCAATCAAATTAGCGATCTCAGCCGCTCTATCGGGACTGTCATCCACTACTTCAATCTTGAAAATCTGCGAGTCTTCTTGAATAACGATAGACATTTTCTCTATCAATGCTTCTTCTGTCAATGGTTCATCCAGTTCGCTCAACACTTGATCAATCACCACAGAATCTGTTAAAATATCGCGATACGTATTGATGATTTGGATGTTCGATTGGATATCATTCAAGTCCATGTTTCCTTCTTCTGTATTTGGACGATTGACAAGCAGCTGTGTCTTAGCTTGGTACTGGGGGGGGATCAGGTAAACAGTCGTATAATAAGACAACGCAAAGCCTAATATTCCTGTACATAAGATGACCAGCCAATTTTTCTGAACAATTTTAAGCAACTCGATGAAGTCAATTTTTTTACTCATCGTATTCCCTCCCGCTTTTAGTAATCGTTAGTGGTCTTTCTACTTGTTTTCGTCTCCATATCAATTCTTTTGCCGCAGCCAACAAATAATGGATGCTGCTCGTTTTGATCATCAGGGATGCCCCAAAATAGAACGCTGCACCCGTAGTAGCTTGTAAAATCAATGTAGTTAAACTGCCTAGTTGCAAATACCCTAGCGGATAAACAACTATCCCCATTGCAACGGAGAGCAGCAGGTAAGGCAAAATGGTCATCAGTTGTTCCTTTATACCATAGTCCAATAATTTTTTATTCGGTCGAGCATTTAAAATAAACGTTGTGATAGAAATGACCGGCTCGAAAGCAACAATGACATAAATACCAAATGGAATACTAATGAACAGGCAAATTAGACTCAAGACCCTTTTGATAACTTCCAATTTCAAAATCAAGTCGCTTTTTCCAAGAGAAGATATGGCTACAATATTGGTAATGTGCAGAGGATAAAAGGCATAGGCTAAACTGATCAGTTGGATCAATGGAACAGAAGCCAACCATTTATCGGTCAGCAGAGTGGTTACCAGTGCCTTTGAACAAATGATCAATCCCGTCATCAGCGGGAAAATAATCAGGGAACTGACCTGTAATGAGCGTTTCATCATTGATCGGATATGCGGCTTATCCTCTTGACTAGCGGACATAACGGGGAATAAAACAGTGGATAAGGAGTTATTGACATTATTGACGATGATACTGGGGAATTGATTTGCCCGATTGTAATATCCCAGCATAGTGGGGCTGATCACCTTTCCAATCACCAATCCGTATGAGTTGGTGTACAAGGTGTCCAGTAAAGTTGAGGTCAGCATCTTCCAACCGAAAGAAAGCAGTTTTTTGATGCGTTGAAATGAAAAAATCAGCTTTGGCCGCCAGCTCACTGTAAACCATAATACGAAAGTGTCAATAAAAATGTTGGAGAGCTGCTGCCCAACTAATGCCCAGACACCAAATCCTTCATAGGCTAGATAAACGCCTACGACACCAGAAATGAGTGTGCCGCTCAAGCTGCTGAAAAAGAACTTTTTAAATTGCAGTGTGCGGGAAACAATGGCGTATTGGATCGAGTTTAAGGGGCCGCAAAATAAGGAGAGTGCCAGCACTCGGATAACGGGAACTAACTGGAGTTTGCCATAAAAGCCGACAATGACAGGGGCTGTCAAAAATAAGCAGATATACAGCAGAACGGTTAAAAAAGAACTGAAATAAAAAGCTGAAGCGTAGTCCAGTTCATCTATTTCTTTAGCTTGGATCAGCGCAGTCGTAAAACCGGTCTGAATAAACACATTAGCCAAAGCGATAAAAATAGCGATCAGAGCGATCAGACCATAATCTTCGGGAAGAAGCAGACGAGCCAACATCAATTGAATGATGAATTGGATAACCTGATCTCCTCCTCTTTCCAAGAGTTTCCAGACCAATCCGGACAATACATTTTTTCTAGTCGCAGTTTCCTTCATTTGCTCATTCACTTCCTTAGTGGTCTGAACGAATCATCGCCAACCGATTATTTTCTTCTATCTGAACAGGTTTTGCCAGACTGTTAATGCCGATCAAGACTAAAAAGAGATGAACGCCGAAGTAATGCATGATGAAGGAATCTAATGCAAAGTTGGTGATCAGCAGCAACAACAGTGTAATGGATGAATAGTGGAAAAAGGATAAAGAGGTCTGCCGCTTCAGATTAAAACGCAAAATGGAATTCATTTGGAAAAAGAGCTGCAATACAATCAAGATTCCCACTATTCCTAAGTAATACCAAGCAATGAGATACATATTATGTGAAATCTCACCATTCAAGTATTCTCCAGTGACACCATTTCCAAATACCATCAATTTAAAGTCTTTTGTTATTCCGTACAAATAGTGGAGCCAAATTGTGGAACGTCCTGTAGTTAATGAGGAAGCATCTGTTCCTTGACTTAAAAAGCGGAACAGAAAGGCTTCATAAAAGTAATCTTTTGCGTAGATAAACCCCACTGCCAATAAGCCTGTCAACAAGAACAAGACTTTGATCAATTGCTTCAGATCTGTTTTGACTAGTTGCAGCAGAAGAAACGTCAACAGTAATCCCAGACTCAATAAAAACATTTTAGAAAGAGACAAAAGGCCAAAGATGATGAGCAGCAAAGACAGCAAGTAATCAATCAGCTTTGCTTCTCTTGCCAACACCAACATCACCAGACAAGATAAACCGATCAAAATTTGGATCGCATAGTAATTGGGGTCAATGTCGAGTCCTGAAAAACGGCTATACAGTTGTCCTTCTGTATTGACTGTGTATGCAGTAGCGTAGCTTTCGAGATAAGTCCTGATCCTAGGAATGAATGAACCGAGGAACGTTATCACGCTGGAGACCGCCAGTCCCGCAGCATAGGTTCTGGCACAACTCTTGAACGTATCGCGCTTTTCAATGAAGATCACTGCTAAATAAACTGCAGCAAAAGTTGCCAGGAAACTAACCGCCCCTTTTAAAGAAGTCGAAGCATTCAACATCAATGAAAAAAGAATATAACCTACAAAAAGCAGCATACTGATTAAGTAATAAGGCGGAATTTGAATTCGATTCATCAAGATCGTCATCAGCATGATCAGACAATACATCATAGTAATGACCGTAAATAAGGAAGTCTGAGTAAAATGAAACTTGATGGCATACGCCCACGGTGTAAAAAACAACAGCAATTTGATTTTATTCTCTGGCTTTTCCAACAGCATTCCTACCCCTGCTGTTGCTAAAAAAAGAATTAAAAAGAGATTGCTTCCTGAAATCATTTTAAGTAGTACAAACAAGGTGCCAAAAAAACAACTCATACTGCTCGCATTGACGAATGGTGTTTTGCTTGATTCTATTTCCATAAGGACTTCACCTCTTCTGTTCTAGCTGCTGACTATCCCTTCTTTTCTAATACGATATCCAGCTGCTCCATAGCCATTTGATTCGTTAGCGGATGTTTTTGAATATAATTTTTAAGTTGCTGAATCTTTGCAGGATCTTCCAACAGCCTTTTCAGCTGTTGGTACAAATCTTCGATATCCATTTTAGTGATGATTCCGTTGCAGCCCGACTCAACTTGCTCTGCAGCTGCTGCATAAGGAGTCGTAACTACTGGAACACCTAAGATCAATGCTTCATTGACGACCATTGGATACCCCTCATATTGTGACGTCAGTACAAATAAATCACTTTGCGCTATTGCAGGGTACGGATTCAACTGTGAACCGCGGTATACGATAAAACGCTCTAGTCCAGCCAATTGAATTTGTTCTTGATTGCTTTTTAAATCTGGCCCTTCCCCAATGATCTCCCAATGAAAGTTCGTTACCTTGTTTTCAATCAGCTTTTTCCCAACTTCTAAAATACGATCCAGCCGTTTTTGTTGATTATCGATGCGAGCTACTGTCACTAGTTTTATAAGTGGCGTATCAAGATGGATCTGCATTGCTGATTTGATAGACTGTGCTTTTTCTAGAATCTCTTCTAAAGGAAAAAAGTTGTAGACCGTTCCAACTTTACCGGCATATTCTGGTAAAAATTGTCTGAATTTCACAGCACAAGCTTCCGAAACACAAATGATCCGATCGAAATTTCCATATACTCGGCGGCAATGATCTACTTCAAAATGCCCTTCAAATGGATCGTTGTGAATCCAAGCGATCTTTTGTCGAGCTTCTACAAAGTCTGCTACGTATTGATTGGTTCCTTGATTGAAGTAGCCATGTGGGATATCTGTAAAATAGGAAATCGCAACATCATAGCCCCCAAACATTTTTTGACGCTTGAACAAATCAGCATAGAATCTATGAGGATTTTTAATCCGAACTGCCATTGTTAGTCCTAATCGATACCAATAATCGAGACTGTTTTTTTTCTGGGCTAGTTTATGATAAGGCGTAGCCACTAACTGCAATCCCTTAGTACCTTGGTAAAAATTCACTTCTGGAGGCACTTCTGAAGCATAGTCCCCAGTGCCGAATAAGAAAAGATCGATCGTATGTTGTTGCTTGACCAGTTCTTTTAATGTATTGATCAAAGCAATCTGGACACCACCTTGCTGCAAATTTTGTCCAACAAAGAGAATTTTCATCTTACTTTCTCCTTTCCCGACATAAACGCCATCAACATTTATGTTTTTTTATCTTCCATCAGTAGACCTATCTTTTTACGAGCCTTGAAGCAGTCGGCAGTAAAAATCGGGTCGTAAGATAAAATAAGTGTGTGCGTCTTTTTTTTATCAGCTGGTAATAAACTCGTTTGTAGCGATTCATTTTCTCTTCTTCCATGTAAGGGAAACATCCTTGCAGTTCTTGGTGTCCAAATAGTTCCTTCAGCTGCCGAATCGTTGCTCGATAAGAAGCCGGGTTTTCTTTTGAACAAATATTCAATGCCTGCCATAAGCTGATAGAGACCTGCCTTCTGCGCAATTGCTGCTCCAATGATAATTCCTGACTGATTGGCTGGCAATACTGATCAATAGCAACTGTGGCACTGTCAAAATTTTTATTGGGTTGGAATCGACTCGTGACAGATTCAATTTGTTTTCGATAGCCGTATACGTGCTGGTCACTCAAATAGCAACAGCTGGTTGAATGAAGCAGGTACATGACATTGAATAAACCATCTTCATTTAAAGCCACTTCTTCTTGAAACCGAATGTGATGCTGCTCGATTAATGCTCTTTTGTACAAAGCTGCCCCCACCGATCCAAATAAGATGCCGGATAAGGTCCCATCGTCGATCAATTGTGACCTGAGCTCTGTTACAGGATAGATTCCTCCTGGTATTCGGGGTCCGCGATAAACTTTTCGATCATTGTAGAGGTAAAAATAATTGGCAAAAACAACCTCTACTTGTTTTTCTTCGAGTGTTTGAACGAGTATCTCTAACGCCTCTTCAATCAGCGTGTCATCAGCATCTAGAAAAGCAATGTATTCGCCTTTTGCCCATGCCAGACCTAGATTTCTAGTTGCCGAGACTCCTTCGTTTTCTTTATTGATCACAGTGACTCGTGAATCCTGTTGCATAAAATGCCGACAAATAACCGCTGAGCTGTCAGAAGATCCATCATCTATTAGCAAAACCTCGATATCTGTCAACGTTTGTGCTAAGACACTTCTAACACAAGAAACTAAAAATGCTTCAGCATTGTAAATCGGAACAATGACACTCACTTTTGGATTGATCATGTTTAACACCCTCATCTTGTCGTTTTCTTTTGTTCTGAGGTCAACGTTGCTGCGGTCAAAGACATGGAGATCGCCGTCTGCAACGTTTCTTGATAAAGAGTTTTCATTTTAAGCGAGATCGTGTTGATGCCGTATTGCTGTACCAGCTCTAAGCTCTGAGCTCCAAATGATTTACGCAGAGCTTTTGATGCATACAGCTCCTTGATTGCTTCAGCAAACTGAGCCGCTTCTTCTTCGACCACAAAACCGTTTTGTCCGTTGCGAACCAAATCTCGGTTTCCACGGCAGTTGCTGACTACTAAGGGCAGACCAGTTGCCATTCCTTCCATGATATTGACGGGCAGTCCTTCTTGTTTGGAAGAAGAAACTACGACATCCGCCATCTGCATCAGTTGGTTCACATCTCCACGGTAGCCTAATAGTTCAACTTGTTCTTCCACCCCAAGTTCACTGATTTGGTGAATATACTGTTCTCTTTTATCTCCTTCTCCGACCAACAGCAGCTTAAGATCTGCTATATCCGGTGCCAGCAACTTTGCAGTTTCAATAAGTACCCGTTGATTTTTCCGGGTGCACAATTCGCCGACATAAATCAGAATAAACGCCTCTTTTGGGAAACCAAGTTTTGTTCTGACCTCTTTTCGAAGTGCATCATTCGTGGGGATAAAACGCATTTGATCGATCCCTACTCCTTCCATCATAGTCAGATAACCGACTTTAAATTTGCGAAGGTGAGCCGCTTCATAGTCTTCTCCATTAATAGTGATCAAGCAGTCGGTATAACGCGCTAACCATTTTTCAACTGGATAGTACAACAGCCAATTTTTTCTAGGAGCCCCATTAAAGAAATGAAAACCATGAGCCGTGTAAATAACTTTTGTGCCGCTTTTCCGAGCTTCTGCAGCAGCCAGTCGAGTCAACACACCTCCTATTGGTGAATGGCAATGGATCAAAGCATAGTGTTCTTGGTCAAAGATTTTTTTGATGTGAAAAAATACTTGCAGGTTGGTTTTTTTCAATGGATTTCGGTCTATTGCAACATCAAAGACCGTTACGCCTTTAGCTTCTAACTCTTTTCTAAACTGTTGGTTCCGGCCTGTTGGCTTTTCACTGTCTTCAGCAAAATTAGCTAGTACGTGGACTTCAAGCCCCATTTCTTGCAGCAAGCGAATGTTGTCGCGATTAAAAGATGAGATCATAGGAGCGATGGATGCCATCACTAAAGCTTTTGACATACTGGATTCCTCCTTTTTCAATGAATGGTTGAGATAAGGAAGTTAGTAATCAGAGAATGCTGGTGTTTTGATGGTTGGTGCGTAGATTAGTTGAGGATTAAAGATTTGATGGAGTGTTTCAATGACACGGTATTGCTCTTCCAGTCTCAAATTGCTTCCTGAGGGGAGACATAAGCCCATAGCAAACAGTAAATCAGATACAGGACTCGTTCGTTCATTATGGCGATAGAACTTAGCTTGTTTGAACAGAGGTTGCAAGTGCAGTGGTTTCCAAAGCAAACGCGTTTCGATGCCCACTTCATTCATCAGCTGCATCACTTCAAACGGCTTTTGCTGAATGATAAAGGGATCAATCAGCAACGTCGTCAGCCAACGATTAGAAACAGACCCTTCTAGTTCAGGCATGAACCGAATTCCTTCGATGTTGTTCATTTCCTGTGTATAAAGATCGAATACTGCTCTACGGCTGGCTACTCTTTCTTCCAAGACTTGTAATTGAGCGATCCCAATACCTGCTGAAATGTTGCTCATCCGGTAGTTGTAGCCTATTTTTGAATGTTGGTAATAAGGAGCTGAGTCTTTAGCTTGAGTAGCCAAAAATCGAGCTGTTTCGACTAATTCTTCATCGTCCGATACTAGTGCTCCTCCACCAGATGTAGTAATGATTTTATTCCCATTGAAAGAATAAACACCGATTTTACCTAATGTTCCGCTCTTTTTATCTTTATACGTTGAACCTAAGGACTCAGCAGCGTCTTCTATAATCGGAACACCATATGCATCCGCAACTTCAAGCAAGGCTTCCATATTGGCGCTTTGTCCGTATAGATGGACAACAATGATGGCTTTTGGCAACTGATTCTCCCGCTTAGCTGTTTTTAAGGCTCTAGCTAGGGCAATAGGCGACATATTCCAAGTGTTTGGCTCTGAATCAATGAAAGCCAAGTCGGCTCCTAGATAAAGAACTGGATTGGCACTAGCAATAAAAGTAAACGTAGAGCAAAATACTCTATCCCCTTTTTGGACACCCAAGACAGCTAACGCTAGATGAATAGCAGCAGTTCCTGAGTTGGTCACTGTAGCTGCTTTTGTTCCAGCGTAATGAGCCAAGTCTGTTTCAAATTGATTCACATTCGGTCCAAGCGGGGCGATCCAATTGGTTTGAAAAGCTTCATCAATGTACCTCAATTCGTTTCCCGACATATGCGGGGAAGAGAGTAATATTCTTTTTGGTTGCTCCATAGCGTTCACTCCTGTTTCGTCTATTCTTATTTTTAACCGCTTTTCATCAGAGCGTTAAACAACGAGTCAGCTCTGAGAAGAAGCGGCGTCTGGAATTGGTAAGGAAATCATCATCTCTTTAGGCAACTCTGCTGCTGGAATAATCTTGATCTCATTGTATTTGGCCATATAGATATCTGCTTCATACTCTCCTATCTGAGAAGGATTTACTTTTCCTTCCAGATTATTGAGGAGCATGCGAGGAAAAGATACGTCACAGCCATAAGCGTGCGGATAGCCGCCGCCGAAGCGCGGGTTGATTTCAGAAATCACATACTCATCTCCGACTTTGAATAAATCAATATCCAGCATCCCGGTCAAACCGACCTTCTCAACAACAGATTGAATAAGATCAAATAATTTCCCCTCTTTTATAGAACGGGCTTTGTCTGTCTCTCCGGCACGCATTTTGATTTTTTCTTTGGTGAAAATAGAGACCACTTTTCGAGAAAGCAAATCAACATAAACATCTGCCCCTATTTCAATACCATCCATAAATTCTTGGATCATCAGATGATCGTCACATACCATCAAGTCTTCCATTTCATCACTGGAATGCACTTTATGAATCTGCATACTGGCACTGCCATCATAAGGTTTTATAATGACCGGAAAAGAGATCAGCCCTTTTCTCATATCCTGTAAAAATTTATGTTCTTCCAAATAACTTATTGGAGTAGGAATCTGTGCTTGCGTCAAAAATTCATATAAAGCATACTTATTAAAGCACATCGCAACTTTTTCTACATCTGAAATAATAGGGATCGTGCCGATGGCTAAAAAGTCTTTTTTGTATTTCGCCAACAAATTGAGTTCAGGATCGATTAAAGAAAAAACAGCTTTGATCTTTTTTTCTCTACACAATGACAACAGCGTCTCTAAATAGTGCTTGTCTTTGATAGACGGAACAATTACCGCCTCATCGGCTTCATAGAGCGCTGGAGCAAGCGGACTGGAATCAGCTGCAACGACCTTTCCTTTACCAGCTAGTTCTTGTCTGAAATACGCTACGATTTTATTGCGTGTACCGCAACTTAGGATAAGAATATTCGTACTCATGATTTAACTACCTCCTGTCTTTTATACGATCGGTTTCTAACTGTTTCTGGTAACGTTTTGGGCTGCTTTTCTAGTCCTGTTCGATATTTTTCCATCTGTTTGGCAACTCCCCAAAGAAAAAGATAGGAAGGGAGCCCAGGATTCGAAACACCATCAAATTCAATCTCTTTAAAGGGAACTTTGATACCTAGACGATGCAGCAATACTCCAGTGTAGATTCTTTTGGTATTCCAAAAGTATTGAGTCCACCGGAAAATATTTTGATATGATTTTCGTCTATGAGTAAGAAAATAAGTGTAAAAAGATTGGTACGAATGTGGAGACATCCGTTTTTTCAATCGATTAGAATTGTCATAGCGATAATTAAAGCCGGCGCCGGCTTTTTTAAATCCAAATTCTTCTCGATTCACTCCTCTTGACTCCACAATTCTTCTGGGGATAGGCCGGTCATAACCCCCGCCAACCGAATAGGGATCCATTTCGGGAGATTGTGAAATTTGATATAACGAACTCCATTGTACTGCCCCATAATAAGGAATAGGAACCAAGATGTAATCTGCTTTCAAACGGTTTTCTACTTGGGAAGTTCCCGCAAATACAAAATCATTAAAGCGCAGATCGTTATTAACATCTAGTGCATTTTTGCCCCAAACACAATCACCGCGGTGTCCAATAAAAACCAATTTCCTTTTAAATTCCTCTTCAAAAGCTGCATAAACGATCCCGGTTCCCAAATCACCTGAAGAAACGAATTCAGATTCAAGGAATTCTTTATTCTCTAGGTACCTATTGGCATCTTTTTGAATGATGTGAGGATAATTTAATTGTCGTGCTACTTCTTCTCCAGAATCTGTTGCATACTTTTCAGGCCGATCGAATGTTACTGCTGTCTCGCAGCCGATTTCTTTAGCCAGAGCAGCGCAGGCTGCAGAATCGTACCCTTTTGAAATGGTAGTGACTAAGCCATAAGTAGTTAGCCTTTCCGATACACTGGCATTGTCTCTCAAGCGCTTCAACGCAGTTAACAAGCGATCTTCATAGTCTTTGAAGTCAGCAAACGGCTCCATATCCCTTTTTTGCTGAACTGCCATTTCCAATTGGCTGTTCACTAGAAAATTGCAATGATAAAACAGTTGCAGCCGCTTGTTTCCAACCAGTGGAATCCATTTTTTGACTGATTGAAGACCGTTTAGAATCGTGTTGAGGTCTTCTTCATATCGAGAATAATGTCCGTCTAAATGGGTTTCTGATTGAACGAGAATAAACGACAGCGAGTTTGAGACGTATAAATTTCTTTCAACTCTAACAGCATACAACCGTTCTAAAGTATGCGACGGAGTAGCAAATAAAAGTTGTTCCTCACCCTCCCTTGTTACATGCTTTCCCCCCGACCCCATCAGAAAATCGGCCAAATCAAATTGAAAACTTGTAAACTCTCCATCCCACGCACCTTCTACAAAACCTTCATTTCTTGTTTCAACTTTGCTGCCGTGAATTAATTCCACAGCCAACGTTTCTTTATCTATTTTGGCACACCAGGCTAAGGGTGCGATGCTTTCTGTTTCAATAAACTTCATTTTCCATTCCCCCTTCCAGTCTCAACAGTCACCTTGTCCAAATGTTGGTTGCCGTTTTCACTTGAGACTGTTTCAGCCCTCAGCGCTGTCAAACGTCTTTTATCTTTCTTTTCAAATGCGCTTTGATATCTTTTCTGTATTTCTTCGACTCCCCAATGAATCAAAAAAGCAGGAGCACCGGGATTTGTCTCACTTTCTGCATTTGGCATGGTTAGATTGCTCTCCACCCCAATCTTTCGAAGCGCTACATGTAGGTAAACATTTTTAGTATCTAAAAAGTAACGCAACCAGCGTTGTAAGTATTCCTTATCAAATTTCCGATGGGTTTTGTAATAGTCTGTATAAGAATCAAAAGATTTTTTTGACATTCTTTCTTTCAAGCGTAAAAAGCTGTCATACCGATAATTGATGCCTACACCTTTTTTCTCTACCCCAAAGGATTCTCTGGGAATTCCGGCTGTTTCTATAATTCTTCTTGGAATAGGCCGATCATAAGAACCGCCGACAGAATACGGCTCCATCTCAAAAGAGTTGCTTAGCTCCCACAAACTTTTCCATTCGACACCGCCGAAAGTCGGAAGTGGTGCAAAAATATATCCTACTCGCAACCGATGCTCGATCAGTGATACACCCGTCATAACGTCATCTGGAAACCGAAATTCCGCATTGGCGTCTGAGCGGTCTTTGCCCCAAAATTCGTCTCCTTCTTCCCCAAAAAGTACAATATTATCGGCCATCTCCTCTTCAAAAGAGGCATATACAACACCGCTGCCCAACTCACCGGTAGATACAAATTCTGTCTCTGTCAGTTGTTCGTTGGATAAATAATCCGAAGCATCTTTTAAAATGATGGAAGAATACCCTAACTGTTGCGCAATTTCCAGTCCGCAGTCTTCTTCATAAGTAATCGGTCGATCAAAGGATAACGCTGTATCACAACCAACTTCTTTGGCGAGAACAGCACAAGCCGCTGAATCATAGCCTTTGGAAATAGTTGTCACAATTCCATAAGAAATGCGTCGTGATGGACTTTTTGCATTTTGGACAAATTGTTGGAGGGTTTGGCTTAAGAGATTTCGATAGTGAGAGTAACTTTCAAAGGGCTCCATGCTAGCCTTCTTTTCTTTACTGATAGAGAGCTGTCCGTCAACTATCAAATTACAATAATAGTGCAAGAAGAGTTCTTTGTTTCCCTTTAATGGAATCCAGTCTTTGTAGTGGTACAGTCCTTTTAGTATTGAGTTCAAATCTTTTTCGTAATCCATATATCGAGGGTTCAAACGAGTGTGTGCCAAATGCAGCGCAAACGGCATTGAGTTGGAAACGATCAATTTATTTTTCAAGCGAATAGTGTGCAATCGATCTAATGTATGGCTGGATGTAACAAACATAAAGGACTTTTTGAATGTTTTTTGATTCATTCTTCCGCCTGATCCATTAAAAAAATCGGCTTGATCAAACCGTCCTTCTGTGAAATTACCTTCCCATGCACCTTCTACAAAAAACTCCTTTTGTGTCTCAACACTTCTCCCATGATAAACGACTACATCAAGTGTACCTTTTTCAACGATTGCTCCCCAAGCCATTTTCGGAAGCTGTTGCATTTCGATATAAGTGATTTGCATTTCTCACACTCCTTGTATGTCTGTTTTTTTGAAACTGATCAAAGAAAAGAGGATGGCTTCCTGTATGCACGAATAAAATCGTTTGATGTTCTATTTGATGCTCTTTGATGTATTGCATCATGCCCCAGTAAGCTTTACCCGTATAAGTGGGGTCTAACGCAATACCTTCACGGATAAAAACTTGGTGGATGACATCTGTGATCCCTTCGTGAAACTGACCATATCCACCGGCTCGGTATTGGTCCTCAAAAATGATTTTTTCCTCTTTAATCGGCGACAGCCCGCAGTATTCCAGATAGGCTTTCACTGATTCTATTACGACGGGTCTGCCTTTTTCTTCATCTCTTGCAATACTGATGCCAACGATTTCTTTTGAATCTTCAGCTAAATGATTTCCACAAACCAAACCGGCTTGGGTAGTCCCAGTTCCAGAAGCGTGAAAAATCAAATCAAAAGAAATCCCGATTTCGGCTTCCACTGCTTTGATTTCATGGTATGCATCAACATATGCTTGCGTTCCATTGTGTCCATGACCTCCTCCTGGAATAAAATAAGGGCGCAGACCATCTTGTTTTAATTTTTCCAGTGTTTGTTGGATCGTTTCCCTGACTTGGGATAGAGGGGTGAAAATCAATGTTGCATCGAGGAGTTCAACGAGTTGTTGATTCATAGTGGGGTTGTTTTGAGAAGATGGAGAAATGATCAGACAAGGATAACCTTTTGCTGCTGCAACCGCAGCAATAACTCGGCAATGGTTGGAACTGCTGCTGCCATAAGTCACCAGACAGTTCGCTTGCAGTTGCTCCATTTCTTGGATAAAGTAGTAAGCTTTACGCGCTTTGTTGCCACCGAAAGATAGGGGTATCAAATCTTCTCTTTTGATGTAAAATCGATTGTGTTGGAAATCTTCTGTTAGTGGCTGAATCGGTGTCGGTGTAAAAAACGGCTCCATCTGCTTTCACCTCACTTCGTACTTATTTGCGGTATGCGGGGAAATACCCTTCTTGCACATCGCTCGCCTGCTCAACCAATTGATCATAAACACCTTGGTTGCGAACTTTTGTGCCTCGATAAAACGGATAACTTTTTACTTTAGCAGTAAACCGTTTTTTGTACTTCTCCAGACTGCTGCCGGCTTTAGCCGATCCGAGATCAAATAATCGTTTGCCGTAAGCTTCTCCATAACTGGCAGCTTCATAAATCAGCAAACTATTCGGTTGAAGGTGTTTGTATTCAGGATCTGTGGCAGCAAAGTGGTAATGGACGATATCCTCCCCTATTAACAGCATGGCTGCTGAGATCACTTTTTCATTTAATAGAGCTACTGCGAATACCACTTTGTCTGGGTAAAAATCAAAATAACGCTGTAGAAATCTTTTATCGAGCTGATAATATTCGTTGAATTGTTGTTCTTTTGCTGTCATTTGATACAGTCTTAAAAACTCATCAATAAAATCAGGATTAGAAGTAAAACGTATAATGACGTTATTTTTTATGGCTTTTCTGATTTGCTGGCGTAAAGCTGAGCTGTATGCTTCATTAAAAAAATCAGTTGTCAGGTCTGTACAATACACTTCTCCAAAATAAGAGATCGTATAGTCTTCTTCAAACCATTTCGCCTGATTCAACCAAGGGCTGAAACGAATGTATTCAGCGATGATATGTTCACGAGTACAATAATCGTCAAAAACTTTACTAAATTGATGAATCAAAACCTTTTCTTTTCCCTCTTGCGCTTGTTCGATCCAGATACCTCCTTGTCCACGCGGAGTCACTAAATCATAATATTGTGTGCCATCTACTATTCCTGCTGGACGTTTGATAAAAGGGTAAACTACACGCCCCTCTTCTCTTTCAAATAGGAAATGAAGTGTTTCTCCTCCTTCTTTGTCCTGCTGAAGCACACCCCATCCTTTATCCATGTAAATACTTTTTATCATTTGATAACCTCCTTGATCTTTTCCTGTTGATTTATTGGTGAGCTTCCCACTGAATTTTGTTCGGGTTCTTTCTCAACAAACTTAACGGCTGTTTTGACTATGAGAAGCAGATCTGTCACAAAAGAGAGCGTTTCTAAATAATGGATATCTTCTATCATCCGCTGATCCCACTCCACATTATTCCGGTATTTAATCTGAGCAGATCCAGTCAGACCTGGTTTAATCAAAAATCGATTTTTAGCCCACTCAGGATAAGCCTTGTATCCGATATATGGTGCATATGTCACTGGGGGCCTTGGACCAACCAGTGACATATCGCCTTTTAAAATATTGATCAATTGCGGCAGTTCGTCTAAGCTAGTCGTGCGCAAAAACAAACCGACTTTTGTAATTCGTGAATCTTTAAAACTATAGATTTGCAATCCACTCCCAGTCTGCTCAGCACCGACGATCATAGTACGAAATTTTATGATTCGAAAAGTCTTGCCTGATTGGCCGATACGTTCTTGCAAAAAGAAAACTGGTCCCTTAGAGTCCAAACGAATCAGAATAGCAATCAATAGCAGCGGTATGACTAATAGTAACAATCCTATGAGAGAGAGTGTCATATCCATCAGACGTTTGACATAGCGGGTGTAAAATGAGTGGTGCTTAAAATGTAACGAAGATATTTTCTCCATAATCATAGCCATCACACCTTTTGGTAGATTTGTTTTTTGGGGTGGACAAATAGAAGCCTAATGGGAAGTGTAGAAAAATAAGTAGAATTATTAGGTGAAGTCTAAAACGAGAGGGTTTACTGATGAGAAACTAAATAATCGTAGGTATGCTAAAAAGAGGTCGATTCGGTTCAACCAAATAATATGGATAAAAAAGAGTCTTTAAAATATAAGGAGAAGAGTCAGAACTTGTGAAGCATTACAATGAGAGTGTATGAAAGAATTATCCAGGCTGGATAAGAAAGAAATGCTGCTATCTTAGGGAAGATAAGCAAGATGGTTTGAAGCGAGGTGAAAATGAGAAAATTGCCATTTCTTTAAGTTGGCACAAGTATAGCACGCTTCATTTTATGAATGGAAGCCATTACACTGGCAGGACATCGTTTTGTCACAAAGATATGTCTAAAAATTGACAAACTTTATTGAAAGATCGAGCTTGTCCATTTGACGTGAGGCTCCGTAAATCTCCCTAACTAGATCATAGAGTTGTTCTGACTGGCGCTTATTTCCTCTACAAATGAAACAAAATGAGTTTATAAGTCAGTCTTTGTCTAGCTTAAATCAGATTGATTTACATCTTATTTTACGAGCGGTACTATAAAAACAAGAAAACAAGGAGGTCTTTTTTATGACAAAAGTATCTTATAAACCCCTATTAGCTCTTGGGGTATGCGGTATACTACTTGTCGGCTGTTCATCAAACCCAGAATCAGAGTCGGCGGAATCCTCTTCACAAATAGAAGAGTCACAAAGCAGTGAACCTGCCAGCAGTATGAGTAGTGACTCCGAATCATCCAGTAATCAGGAAGAATCGAGTGATACATCACAAGAAGAAAATGAATCCTCAGAATCGGAAGTCGGTTCTGAATTGGAAATGGATCCGGCTGTTGTGTTATTGCCGTCTTATTTGCCGGAAAACAGCAGCGCCAGTATCGTAACCAATAGCGAAGATGAATATACAGTAGCTTACACTGATGAACAAGGGAACGATTTGGCTGCTGTATCGGGAACCATTTATACAGATGCCGATACTGCTTTAGCTGAAATGGAAGCCAAAATGAACGGTGCTGTTTCTGTGACACCCAATGAAGAAACAGCTGTTGAATTAGGTTACGATGTTACTGGTTATGGAGAAGGCGCTGCAGGAAACCAATACTTCAGTTGGGAAGAAGGCAATTGGGATTTCACCATTCACTCTCTAACTATGGATGAAATGGATGCGCCTGGAATAGCGAAGAAAATTGTCGCTTATTTGGAAGAAAATATGCTTCCTGCTCCAAGCGAAAAAGGGCTGATACTCATTGATTATCCACAAGGTGGAGACACAGTATCTGTGGATATCATGTGGCAAAAAGAAAACCGCGTTTACGAACTTTCTACCAGTCAAGTACCGTTGGAAGCCTTAGAAATGGTTGTTTCAATGAAATAACGTAAATGTTATTAGAATAACTCTAAAAAGAGTCTTTCACATCGATTGCGGTCGATTTGAAAGACTCTTTTTATGGTATTAATATTAGAATTCAAACGATGCATTCATTTTAAATTCATTTTTATGATAAAAAAGATTGCTCTTAGATCTGATTAGATGTTAGAATAGCGATTAATATTAAAAATATATTAAATTAAAATGTGTTAATCTTTAATCTGCTAATTAATAACGGCAGAAATCGTGATTAGCAATCATTTGAGGAGGATGAGTATGGAAAAGAAAAAAAGCTGGCAAAATTATCCACTGCAGATCATGGTGTTGATCTTTACCGTGATCGCTGAGCTGATCGGCACACAACGTATACCTTTAGGGAGATTCTCTTTCACCTTGGCGCCATTGATTTTCTCTATGATTTTAATGACCTTATTTTATTTAATTCCCAAGCAAAAAATCGTTACAGAAAAAAGTACTCATCATGCTTCTGAAATGATGGCTTTAGCTGGCGGATTATTGCTGGCTAAACTAGGGGTTTCCAGTGGTGCTGCCATTGAGGAAGTATTCGGAGCGGGGATTCCTGTTATTCTACAAAATCTAGGAGAAGGTTTTTCATTTGCTATCGGACTGCCGCTCGCTGTTGTAGTCTTCGGTATGGGCCGCGAATCTATTGGTATGACATTCGGAGTAAGTCGTGAAGCAAACGTAACATTGATCTCAGAAAAATACGGCGCTGAATCACCAGAATTCCGTGGTGTGATGACGAACTATATCGTTGGGACCGTATTTGGTGTGATTGCGGTTAGCTTCCTAATGTCTGTTTTAGCAGAGCTGCCGTTTATTTCCCCTATCTCCCTTTCGTTAGCATCAGGGATTGGTTCAGCTTCTATGATGGTGGGAGGATTAGGTACACTGTTGGAACGCTATCCAGAAATGGCTACTGAATTGGAGGCCTATGCGGCGATTTCGAATCTGGTTTCCTCAGTCATCAGTATTTATACCGCGTTATTTATTGGTCTGCCTCTGACCGAGCGTGTGTACAGCTGGCTGGATCGAGGAAAGAAAGGACAAGTGACTGAATATGGAGAAAGCTAAATTAAATAATAGAATGATTTTAGACTGGTCAATGGCTCTTTTGATCTCTGGTACGATAGCTCTTATCGGAAATGTTCTCGGTTATGGAGCCACAATTACTCAATCGATTTTCGGTATTCTTTGGTTATTATTGTTTACACTTTCGGGGCTGATTTTTAAACAGATCATCCCTCTAAATTTACCCGCTATGGCATACATTTCGTTTATCGCCATACTTTTTTCAGTTCCCATTTCGCCTGTTTCTGATATGGTGATCACACATGTAGAGCAAATCAGCTTACTAGCATTATGTACTCCTATTTTGGCTTATGCTGGGGTATCGATTGGTAAAGACTGGCCAGCGTTTCGCAAAATCGGCTACAAAGGAGCAATCGTCAGTATTTTAGTCATCATGGGCACAGTATTGGCTTGCGTCATTTTTTCAGAAATTTTATTCCGTATGTTCTAATAAGGAGGATTTAGTTTGGCTCAAATAGATGTGATTCAATTGGCAAAAGACACTGAAGCAGATATCATTCACTGGCGGAGGGACTTGCACCAAATTCCTGAATTAACGCTGGAACTCCCACGCACAGTGCAATATGTCACTCAAGTATTAGAAACATCCGGCATTGACTACGATGCTTCCTATGTAAACGGCAATGCTGTTGTCGGGTTGATCAAAGGGACGAAATCTGGCCCCAATAAAGACCGAGTGTTAGGCTTGCGTGCCGATATGGACGGATTGCCGGTCCAAGAACAAACAGGTCTCCCTTTTCAATCGATCAATCAAAATATGCATGCTTGTGGTCACGATGGACATACAGCCATGTTACTGGGCGCAGCAAAAATTTTACAAGAAAACCGTCATCTCTTTAGCGGCTCAGTTAAATTGTTGTTCCAACCCGGCGAAGAATATCCCGGCGGTGCTAAACCGATGATTGAAGAAAAAGTATTGGAAAATCCTAAAGTGACTCGTGTCCTAGGATTTCACGAAGGACAAATCGACCCGCATACACCAAAAGGCAAAATTGGGTATAAATTCGGACCGATGATGGCTTCCATGGATCGCTTTCTCATTGAAGTCAAAGGCAAAGGTTATCACGGTGCTTATCCTGAGCTGTCAGATGATCCTGTGAACGCTATCGGATACTTGATTACCGCAATCCAATCGATTAAGAGCCGAAACTTAAGAGCCATCGATCCTGCAGTGGTCTCCGTAACACGGGTGGACGGTGGTTTTAATCAAAATGTTATTCCAGATAATGCAGAAATTGAAGGCACAGTACGAGCATTTGATGATGCCATCCGGCAAAAAATATGTGCTAAGTTAGAACAGATTGCTAAAGGAGTCGGAGAAACATTTGGCGTGGAATGCACTGTAACTTACGACTACAAATACCCTCCTGTCATCAATGATAACGACGTAACCGCTGAAGTTGTCGGTAATTTAAAAGAGATTTTCGGCGATGATGTGCTGACGGAAGTTCGTGAACCTTTGATGGGCGGGGAAGATTTTGCTTTTTTCTTGCAAGAAGTTCCGGGGACATTTCTCTTTTTAAGCAACCCGCGTGAAATTGAAGGCTCTTTCCATGGTCATCACCACCCGAAATTTGATATTGATGAAACTTACTTATATATGGGTACTGCTTCCTTTGTGCAAGAAGCTTTGACATATTTAGAATAAAGAGTCTTAAAAACAGAGTTGTCTCAAGATAAAATGAGGCAGCTCTGTCTTTGGATTGCATAGGGCTATTTTGGCTAAGTAAAGTGTTTTTGTGCGTTTGCTGAGCGAATAGCGTCCATTCGGAGTGAGGCGAAGTATTCGGATGGCTCTTACTAGGTGAATAACATCTATTTGGGGTGGCACGAAGCATTTGAATGGCTCTTACTAGATGAATAGCATCCATTTGGGGTAGACGATGCCTTCCAAATAGCTCTTACTTGGCTAATAGCGTCCATTTTGGGTAGACGATGCCTCTCGAATGGCTCTTACTTGGCTAATAGCATCCATTTGAGGTGGCATGAAGCATCCGAATGGCTCTTACTAACCAAATAGCGTCTATTCGAAGAGGAACGAGGCATCCAAATGGTCCTTACCTTTACTAGACAAATGTCTATTTGCCCATTCAATAAAAAACGAAGCTGTTTCACTTTTTGTGTACTTAACAGGAATAAGGGCTTGATCGAAAAGAACTAGCTAATATAAAGGAACCACTCTATTCAAATTTACACCAATGTTCTTTAAAGAAATCATAATACGTGCGCACATTGTCCAGTTCGGTCCATTTTTTGACATCTACAGGATCACTATAAAAATCATATATTTGAGTCTCTTTAAATGCCAGCAGAAATGGCTAATACGTGGAAATTAACAGTGCGGGGCTGTTACTATTTAACAAAAGTATCTCTTTTCTGTATAATTTGAATACACTATTACTAAATCAAAATTATCAACATTTAATGAAAGGAGATAAAAAATGTTTACTAGCGACTCTTCTTCACTCATCCGGATTCTTGTTGTGGGCACTCTTTCTTATATACTGATTCTGCTCGTTTTGAGAATTTCCGGCAAACGTACCTTATCTAAAATGAATTCCTTTGATTTCATTGTTACTGTCGCGTTAGGCTCTGTATTAGGAAGCATATTAACGAGTCAAGATATTGCCTTGGTGGATGGAATACTGGCTTTTGGCCTGCTTGTCTTACTCCAATTTATCACTTCATGGCTTTCAGTTCGTTCAGATTTTTTTAGTCAGCTAATCAAATCGTCCCCTAAGTTACTTTATTACGATGGACAGTTCAATAGATTTTCTATGAAAAAGGAACGCGTTCCTGAAAAAGAAATATTACAAGCCGTCCGTTCAAATGGTTACGCTTCTCTTGATGAAGTAAGGGCAGTTATTCTCGAAACAGATGGCACCTTTTCAGTTATCAGCAATTCGTCTAATGAAAAACCAACTATCTCAAGTCTTAAAAACGTAAAAAAAGGGAAAGATGATAATTGAAATCCATTTTCCGTCTTATCTCTGGTCACTTACATGTTACTCGAACTCCATCCAATGTTCTTTAAAGAAATCATAATACGTGCGCACATTGTCCAGTTCGGTCCATTTTTTGACATCTACAGGATCGTTGTCCAAGTCATAGATTTTCGCCCCTTTGAGAGCTAGCAGAAATGGCGAATGCGTAGAAATGACAAACTGACAGCCAAAGAAACGCGCGTAATCTTCTATCAGTTTCATCAATTCCATTTGCCGCTGGGGAGAAAGGCTGTTTTCCGGCTCATCAAGAAGGTACAATCCATTCTCTTCTATCTTCTCAGTGAAATAGCGAAAGGCATTTTCACCATTGGAATATTCCCGGACATTGTCCATCAATTCATTGCGAACGTATTTGGACTGTGTCTTCCTTCTTGCATCCACCACTCTGCGGAGTTGTTCATAATCATCCAATGATTTCATTTGAAACTTGGAGTATTTATTTTCCAAATATTCTTCAAACAGGTCTTCTCGTTTATAATCGATTCCCTCATTAAGATTCCGAATGTTTAAAATATAATCAAATACATCATCACTTGTGATAATACGGCTATGAGTGGGAATCGTCTGCACTAATTCTACAGAGCAATAGTTCAAATAGTCTGAAAAGAAATTCGATTGATTAAATATTGCCTCTCGCTGCAGCTCTGTTTTCTTTGCAATGATATTTAAAGCGGTCGTCTTGCCTGAGCCGTTTCCTCCATATAAAATCGTGATTGGTTCAAAATCAATCCGTTCAAATCGGTGCTTCGGCATGATTTGAAAAGGGTAAAATGAGTCATATACCGTTCGTTTGATCGCGTTGAAAAAATCAAACTCTACTTCTGCATCAGGAAAGGTAAAATAATCTAAATAGCCCACAGCTGCCCCCTCCTTTTATGTACAAAAATCTCAACGAAACCGGTCCGCTGAGATTCTATGTTGATTACAGTAACTCTCTTCTTAATTCTTCCCCAGATTTAGGAGAAAGATAAGCTGGTGCGATATCAAAAACTGATTTAGCTCCATAATTGCCTTCTTTGTCTAGACGGTGTGCTGCTCGCGCATAAGCGATCGCTGCAGCTGCAGTGAATTGAGGATTACTTTCTAATTCCAAATTAAATTCGTACACTGCCATATTTTCATCATCCGTATAGCCACGACGAATTACGCGTCCGCCATGCGGCATACCTGTGTGCTGTTGTTTGAACTCAGCTTCATCAATAAAGTGGACTTCTGTTTCATAGCCTTCAAAATAATCTTTCATGGTAGAGATACTTTGAGTAATAGCTTCCTGGTCTGCCCCCTCATCAGCCACCACATAACAAACCCGTTTGTGTGAAGAAGTTTTGGTATACGAAACGTCTTTGCCATCTTTGATTTGGGAGATCAATTCATCATTTGGAATCGTATATTGCACACCCATTTTGACGCCGTCTACACGTCTGATGGCATCGCTGTGGCCTTGGCTGACTCCTTTGCCCCAGAAAGTATACGTATTTCCTTTTGGCAACACTGCTTCCGCCACTAAACGGTTCAATGAAAAAAGCCCAGGATCCCAACCAGTGGCAATTACTCCAACATTATTGTTCGCAAGAGCTACCTCATTAATACTGTCAAAGTGAGCTGGAATCTCTCCGTGGTTGTCGTAACTGTTTACTGTCGTAAAGTCTTTTTGCAATTCAGGAGCTTGTTCCGGAATATCTGAACGAGAGCCTCCGCAAAGGACCAATACATCGATTTTATCTTTAAATTGTTGGATATCATCTAAGTGATAGACTGCTGATTCACTGGCTACTTGAGCAGGATTTCTTCTTGAAAAAATCCCTAATAATTCCATGTCTGGGTTAAGCTTTAACTCCGTTTCGACACCTTTACCTAAATTTCCATAGCCTACAATACCGATTTTGATCGTCATTCTGTTTCTCCCTTCGAAACTATCTGATTTCTTGTTTTATCTTATAGTTTATTATAGCTAAAATACCCAACTAAAAAACAGCAAAACATAAGAAAATTATTCAGTCCTAGTTACTTATTTTTTGCTTTAGTTAGATTCTCTTTTACACGAGTTTTTATCATTTGTCTGATTAAGTCATATGGAATAGGTTTTGAAAGTAGAAATTGGACAGATCCTTTAGCGTGTCTGTAGGGTTTTAATTGCTCTTCAAATTTGGCAATGCCGCTTGGAGTAGGATAAAAGCCAATATGATTTTTATAAGCTGCAAAGTGAACCAATACACCCTTGTACGAAAAAGTCGGCATCCCATAACTGATTTTTTCTTGTGCCTCTGGCGCTTCCTCTTTCACGATAGCTCGAATTTTTTGCAAGATTTCTTGCACTTCTTTAGGAAATTCTTGAATGTACTCTTCTACTGTTATTGGATTTTTTTTGGTATCAGACAAAATGATCCCTCCTATCATTCACTAGATGCTTATTACTGATATTGTACCTTTATCTGTTGTATTATCAAAAGGAAAATAGTCATCGGCTAATTTTTTTATACCAATAGCTAAAAGTAAGTTAATCTGCAATGGTTCAAAAACGCGTTGCTATTTTTGAAATTGGAATAGCTTTTAATTTTATATTTTATCGACAAGAAGAAAGTTTTCCATCTGAAAAATAATCTATGTTTTATTGAATGTCCGCTATTTAAATTACCCTATAGACTAAAAAAACACTAGAACCTCTAAAGTATTATGCTTAGCGATGCTAGTGTAAATTTTTTTATTCAGTTAGCCTTTATATTCTCTCATCGAATTTTCTTTCTTTCATCTCTTTGTCTAATTGTTTTTGGGCTTTTTTGGATCCACGATCTAAGTCTCTTCGTGTTTTTCTCGTTTGGTACTCTGTAAACAAAATGTCCAAATCATATCCTTCTGGGTACAGTTCATTAGCAGAAGTTAACAGTTGGACTCTTTGTCTCGGTACTTCTACAACTTCTTTATTAAAATAAACGTAAACATTATCTGAAGCATTGTCTTCATATATTAGCCCTTTTTGTTGGCTTTCTGTCAGAATAACGCGGTCCCCTTTTCCTAATAAAATCTTTTTCTTTGTGCCAGTTTCGAGCTTCACTTCACTTTTCCTAAAAGATTTTTTCTGGGTTGGATAATCTTTTTTATCCATATATTTTTTAGCTTGTTTAATCAATGATGAAGCCATATTAACTTTTTTAGCAATCCAAAGAGCTTGGCTGTCGCCACTTTCGCCCAAATGAAGAATAAATTTAGGCGTTAATGTTTCTCGATCAAATTCCATTGCTGCTGGAATAAAATCCTCATGTTCTTCAGCAAAACGTTTAATTTCTCCATAATGAGTTGTCGTAACGACCAAAGCTCCTTTAGCATATAATTCTTCCATAATCGCGATAGCTAAAGCCGCACCCTCGTTCGGTTCCGTCCCGCTGCCAATTTCGTCTAATAGAACTAAAGTATTTCTTTTTGTCTTATTTAAAATAGAAGCGATATTGTTCATATGTCCAGAAAAAGTACTTAATGCATTTTCCATACTTTGCTGATCTCCAATATTCACAATTACTTCATCGAATACTGCTATTTCCGTTCCTTCTGCAACAGGAATCTGTAAACCAAACATTGTCATCAAAGTTAATAAACCAACTGTTTTTAGCACCACAGTCTTGCCTCCAGCATTTGCTCCGGTAATGACTAACCCACGATGTTCTTCGCCTAAAGTGAAATCTAGCGGAACCGATCCTTTTGGTAAAAATGGATGGATGCCTTTTTTTATGACAATAGTCTCTGATTTATTCACCAGTGGAGTGATTCCGTTGATTTCTCGACTATATTTTGCTCGCGCAAAAATCATATCAAATGCAGTGATTGTTTCTATAATGAATTCAATCGTAGTTTCATTCTCAGCCAGAAAACCTGTTAACTGAGCTAATATTTGATATTCTTCTGCAACTTCTTCGGCTTTTAACAGAATCAGCTGTTCATTTAGTTTCGCTATGGCCGCTGGTTCAACAAAGACTGTTGTACCTTTATTGGATTGTTCAATCACACTTCCAGCTACTTTATTTTTATAGCTTGACTTGATTGGGACTGTGTAACGTCCGTCTTTTTGAACTATTATACCGTCTTGAATCTTATTCTTATTACTCGAATGCTTTAAGAACTTCGTTAACTTATCTTGAATCTCTTTTTCATTTTCCCGCACTTGCCTGCGTACTTTTCTAAGACTTCTTGATGCATCATCACTGACCTTTTGGTGCTGGATTTTTTGATAAATCTCTTCTTCGATTTCTAATAAGCTCGGCAAACTCTTACTATATTGGTAAAGCAGCGGAGTTTGATATTGGTTTTTATCAAAAAACTGCTCGATCATACGGCTACTTCTAAGGAAATCAGCGTATTCAATCAAGTCCCCTGGAGACAATACCATCCCATTTTTCACTTGCGTCATTAAAGCGTCAATTCTAATTAGTCCCATAAATGGCACATGCTGATTGCTTTCCAAAATCAAGCGAGCTTGCTGTGTTTCTTGCTGCCATACTTTTACCGTTGCTAAGTTCGTTTGTGGTGCAAGTTCTTCAATTCGGATTTTACTGTAATGCCCAATCGCTCTAGATTGAACTTCTTTTTGAACTTTATCAAATTGTAATTTAGTGAGTGTTTCTTTATCCATTCTTCTCTCCCTTTCGATGAAGAGATACCTGTCCCAAAATAAATCATTAAACCTAGAGGGTACAAAAAAAAGACCATAGTCATACATACTATCGTCTTTAGAATACAATATTTTATCTATCGACAGGTATCACTTATAAGCATGCCAAATAAACTGATAGTTTATCGGCTATTCAACTTACTGGTTAGATACCTGCTACACTCACAAAAAAATCCCCATTCGTCTAGGTTTATATTTATTCTCATTTAGAACTATAGCAAAAAAAACATTGTTCTGTCAATGAGTCATTTAAAATGATTGCGTTAAAATTCTATACAAAATATTTTACACTCTCCGGCTCCTGATAGGATATATTTAGATTAACCGTCCATTTTATTGCATCAATTTCATCTAAGATTTCTTAAAAAAAATATTGAGCAAACAGAATTTACTGAAAGAACTCAACTTTCTCAAGTGCAAATTGCCAGATTTGAAACTTTGGCTCCTATTCCTTCTATTGAACTAATAGCTAAAATTGAAAATTCATTAAATTTAGAGCTTACATTTATTGATAAAAATACTAAACATCCATAAGCGCTCCAAGATGTTGAAAGAGTGAAGAATCTAATTCATAAACAGTTAGACTCTAAAAATGACATTTAAAATGAATTGATTTTGACTGACTGAAACAGAAGTCACCCTCTTCAGCACAATTGGTGGGTGACTTCTATTTTGTTTAATTAAAATACAAAAATCCTCATGGAAACTTAAATTTTGAAAGAAAAATTATACATAAACATCTGAACAATGTGGTAAAAGTTTTCTTCTTCAAGTCTATCTATAAATTGAATATGTCTATTTGCCTGTTCTGTATAATCTAATGAAAAAACTTGATTAGTATTTACTTTACTAACAGCTGTTCCATTAGCACGCAACTTCTCTGATAAAATTGGGATGAGAAAAACTTTTTCCTTTTCTGTTGTTGTAATCGGACAAACAATAACAAGATTGGTAGCTCGATTATAGTCATCACTACTCATTACAAGTGCAGGACGTCGCTTATTAATCTCATATCCTTTAGACGGTGCAAAATCAATGATGACTACATCTCTCTGCTTCGGTTTATAACCCATCTAGTTCTCTTTCAGTGGGCATGTAATCAACGTTTAAATCTGGAACATAAAATTCTCCATCTTGAGCATTTTTAAAAGGGTCTTCAATTTTAGGTATCATCGTAATTGCACCATTATCTTTTTTGATAAAAAAGAATTCTTCTCCTTCTTTAATACCAAACGAACTAGGAATAGTAATCATAATTGAATTGCCTTGTTTTCTAGCCTTTATCGTAGTCATTAATAACCCCTCCGTTTCAACGTTATTATAACACGTAATTATTACCCCTTACAATTAATTAAGTAGTTATCCTTAATATAGTGAAGCTAGCATTACCTTTATAATAATTTACGCAAAATGAGCAGATTTTCTTCAATTTTTTTATTTCGTTTATCACTCACTATAAGCTAGGAAAAAATTTTATAAGTCATTTGATCAAGTCCTTGTAACGCCAAATCTACACCTAATTAGTCAATCATTTCCGTTAAAATAGTTTACAAGAAAGACCATCCTTTACGATTGTATTTAGGTACTGAAACCTATAATTGTATAGTAATGGTCTTCCCGTTTTTTTGTCCACTTCATAAAGAAACGATTATCATTCGTTTTTAGTTTCTATCACCGAATATTTTACATTAAGAGGTTATTCTGAATTAGTTCATTCAAACTCGAGGTAGTTGAAAAAAGTTAATTCCTTGCTACTCGAATATGAGTCTCATTTTGATGTTGAGTAAAAAGTAAACTTCAAATAAGATAAAGCAACAGCCAAAGTGGATTCTCTAAACTAACGAATCCACTTTGGCTATTGTTGATATATTTCTTATCTTTTCCCTTCAACTCTTAACGAAAAAAGTTCTTCAAAATCCATTTAATTTTCAATGTTTTAGGTACTAAGTGCATAAATTTTTGGTGGACAGTTAATTCTTCGATAGCCTTCTCATTTTTCTTGAGGTATGTTACTACACTATCTATGGAACCTTCATTCTTATTCAGTCTTTCCATCATAACTTTCATATTGGGGCCAGTAATCAAAGAATGCTTGTCCTGCAACTGGTATTTTTCTCCTTCATCAGCAATACTCTTGATGAGCAGCAACAAGGCAATATTGAATCGAGTCCCTTTAAAAGTCACGATACCAATGTTCGCTTGATTGTCCTCATACCAATAATTTCCGTCATCATGGAACAATTCACTCTTCATAAACTCAAAATCTTGATTGATTTTCTCGTTGTTCAAGCTTAAATATGTCCCATTCTTTAACAGCATTTCCATATTTTCCCGCACTTCATTGGAAACGAATCCTGCATCACTAACGAATTTAGGAGCTTTTACTTCTGTTGTCTTTTCGACCATAACTCGCTTCGCTTTGATATCAATGTCTTTTACATTCCAGACTCTACCTGCCAACAGAATTTTACTGTCAATTTGGATATCAGGTGTAAACGGTAGACTACCGATGCGCTCATGCTGGTAATGAACAGAAAAATCACTGGTTGTCATAAACATAGCGTAGAAATCTCTGAATCCCAGCAACTGCTCCCCTTCCAAGCCCACAATAGCTTCTGTACCCAAAATTTCAATGAACTCGTTTTCCACCATATAATCAATCAAGGCAGCTAAATCTGCATCTGAAATCTCTGTCCAAACCGGGAAATTTTTGCTCATTTGCATTAAGTATTCCAGAGGGACACTTGTCTTTTGGAACAAAATGGCCATCATTTGATGCGCCAAAGCATTGTACGGCATTTCAATCATTTCGGTAGCATCCATTTCTTTTCTCTCTAGCAGATCCAGAGCCGAATAAGTCTGAAGCATGTCCCAGGGATCATCTTCGACTATATGCAAGATGCTTTGCCGGGTTCTACGGCCGCTTCGTCCTAGTCGTTGGCTGAGAGAAGAGGTAGAAGGAGGCGAACTGTACTGTACCACGCTATCCACTGATCCAATATCTATCCCCAACTCTAATGTCGAGGTACACGTAATGGTAAACAAATCCTGCTCATTGTTTTTGGCAAAAAATTCGACTTCTTCACGCAAAACTTTATCCACTGATGAATGATGCGCAAAGTATCGAATAGGGAGATTCTCTTTAGTAGCCATCTTTTCCAATTTATGGGTGATTTCTTCTACCTTATTTCGCGAATTTGGAAACACTAGCATCGTTTCGTTTTTGGAATACTGGTAAATAGCGGCCAGGGATTCTCTTGAAAGAAATGGACCTGCTTCACCACTGGTGTAGTCTATGGTAACGAGCAAATCATTTTTGTCCCGATCTACAAGAATATCCGTATCGCGTTTGCTCCCAAAAAAAGCTTTCGCATAACTAAAATCGATTTTGCTTAAAGTTGCGCTCATTGCGATAAATCGCGGATTCTGCATAAACAAACTGATCCGCTGTATCAGGGATTGAAGGTGGATCCCCCGTTCTGTCCCCAGAAAACTGTGCAGCTCGTCAATAATGATCCATTCGACCCCTTCAAATAAATGCTGCGCTTCACCAGGCCGATTCACCAGCATACCCTCAATCGATTCAGGCGTAATCAGTAGAATGCCTTTTGGGTGTTGAACAACTTTTCTTTTCTGTGCTTGGGATGCTTCGCCGTGCCACCGGGTAATCGGAACATCCAGATACTGACAGAGTTCACTAATGCGTTGGAATTGGTCATTTATCAAGGCTTTTAATGGCGAGATGTACAATATCTTGAGTCCAGTATCCCAATTTTCCACACTGTTTAGTGCCGGAATAAAAGCCGCTTCTGTTTTTCCGGAAGCTGTCGGCGCAGATAAAATAAGGTTATGATTCGTTTGAGCAATTTGTTTAATAGACGCACTTTGTATTCTAGTCAATTGTGACCAGCCTTTATCGTATATATAGTGCTGAATATCTCTGTTTAATCTATCAAATGCTTGCATCAGTAAACCTCAATTTCATCATGGTCATCCGCGTCTTTCTCCACCATAGCCGTCTTTCTTCCAAAACGTTCAGCAAGAATCTGGTTAAACGAGTAGTCTTTGTTTTGACGTAGCAAAGATAAAATCTCAATATAATCTTTAATGACTGCACGTGGTGTCAAGAATGCCTCAGCACCTGGTCGATTCAATTGTGCTTCCATGTATTCTTCAATATCGCTGCCCTTCACGACTAAGTCGGTTTGATTAGCGACATTGTATATCTCCAATACCTTTTTCAACAAAATAAAAATCTCTTCAGGCGTCAGTGGTTTCAAATCGATTACGGTACTATTCACGTTAACATAGGCTTTATTTTTCATCAATTCATTGCCAAACCGAGTTTTCAACGCGCCATAACTTGCCAATCCTCTGCGCTCATCATAGACCGTGTTTTTCGTCGCCCCAAAATTGATAAATAACCCTTTTGCTTCATTCGTTTTGGTTTCATTGTACAAATTAAGAATCATTTCATAATTTTTTTCGCGTGTCAGAGAACGAGGTAATTTGTACAAATTGACTGATTCGTCAAAATTGATGACAAATCCTTTGTAGCCAATTTCCAAAAACAATTCTGCTAGATTTTTCAATGCGATAAGATAATTTGAATCATTAATGATGTTTTTGATTCCCAGTTCTTTAGAAGCTTCTGTTTTGGTCGTGATGTCTCCGCGAATCCATCGAATGGCTTCAATTTGAAGGGAAATGTTGTCTTCTGCAACTCCTTCAAAATATTTCATCAATGCTTGGCCAAATTCATAGGATAACCCTGATGAGTAGAAAGAATTCGTTGTCTTCAAAATGACATTTTCCACTAATTTCCAATTGGACTTTTCAAGTAAAGCAGGAACACTGAGTTCATTTTCTGCAGCAATCTGCTCAAGCAGTCCTTGGATCCATTGTTGGACAATTGTTTCGATGGCATTCCCATTGCGGTTATTCTTGATTGTTATCTTATTGACGACTTCATTATAAAGCGCCAATGCTTTTCCTGACGAATCATAAAAACGACGTGTCGGAGTCAGATCAAGGGTAGATACCACGAAATTCT
The DNA here is from genome assembly GCF_045528365.1 of Desemzia sp. FAM 23988. Classification (NCBI taxonomy): domain Bacteria; kingdom Bacillati; phylum Bacillota; class Bacilli; order Lactobacillales; family Carnobacteriaceae; genus Desemzia; species Desemzia sp. FAM 23988. The sequence goes on along the minus strand of NZ_JBGQQS010000011.1, from coordinate 42,445 downwards.
TTTGCAATGCCAACGATTCAATCGTCCGTAAAACGAAGCTTTTCCCGGAACCGAAATCGCCCACCCAAAAACGCAGATCACTATTGCCGTCTTCTAATTTCTGTAAGGTAGCGATGATTTCCTCGACCTCATTGCTTCTCCCTACCAACACGTGCTGAACTCCTTTGATAGGAACAACACCTGCTTCCAAGGAGTCAATAATGGCTTGGGCATCCTTCTTTCTCAGTTTCTTTTCAACCATTGATCCATTCCCTCATTTCTTCCATAAAATCTTCTTCAATAATGACTTGTTGTTCTTCAATAATCAGCACTTGATCCTCAAATACTTCATATAAAACCTCATTCAATTCATTCAGATAAGCTTGGTATAGCTTACCTTTTCTTGCTGCTTGCTGTTTAAACTCTTCTAAAGAAATTCCATTATTTTGCACCAAATAGTTCAAGAATTCCATTTGTTCCAATTCTTGTTCATCAGCCTCTTCTATAACAGAGACCGACACCACATTTTCAGGTTTCATTGATTCCTCTGCCACTGGCATTTCCTTGTGAACGAGGACTTCTGGCTCTATTTCTTTTTCGTCCAGGTAATCGTCGACCATATCAATGATGTTGTACAGTGCCGAATTGGAGGCAGTAATCAATTCATTGTTCAACTTGATTTTCCTTCGTGCCGGCTGCGTTAGTTTTTTCAAAAGTACCGTCACATTGTCATAATCCAACTCTTCAGTAACCAGTAACTCTTGATACTCTTCTTGTCGGGTTGGGTGGATGAAGTCATCACGCTGTTTTTGTTGGGCTTTTGATAATGGCATGGCTCTCTTTTCCATTAAGAAAATAAACAGCATCTGCTTATCCGAATCGCCGCTGTTCTTGATGACCTTAGTAGCTATCTTTTTCAAATCCGGATCTTTGGCTATGTTCTCAAGACTCACACGAACTTTCTCTATGGGTTCGTCCACAATAAAATTAGCTGCTTCATTCCAAGCGGTCTTGTACACGGTTCTCAAACTAATTATGGTTGGGTAATCAAAATTTAATTCCGTTTTTGGATCTAGATACGCTTGAATTTTCTGAACCGTTTTTTTCGGCAAATATTGTTGCAGACTTTGCCAGCTCTGTTCATCTGCTGCCAAACGAAACCCTTCGATTTCTTTACGAATGCTGTTTTCAGCTAGTAGATAGAGATTAGTTGGCAGACTGTTTGTCTCTCTCCAGATACGAGCATCATATAACGGCAAACGAAAGAATTGTCTGAAATAGTTATTCGGCTTTACTTTCCACTTAATCGTTTCATCTTCTAAATCAGCTAACACAATGTGCAACAAGTCGGCGTACTTCTCCAAACAAAGGGTCATAAGGGCTGGAACTTCCGTAAACTTAGTGACCCGTTTGTTTACACGATTGAAACAGTTCATTTGCGTACTCTCAAATGCCTGTTTATTCCGTAGCTCTCCTGAGGGATCCCACCAAATGATTTTCGTGCCAAAGGAGGTTAATTTATATTCTTCTCTCGTTTCTTCATCCGGAAAAGGAAGACTTTCACGGCATTCATCGATTTCTTTCCTCACTAAGAAACAAATCTCACTAGATAGCATGGATTCCAGCATAAAAGAAATAAAACTAGCCGCTTCTTTATCTTCTTGTCTATAAAAAGAATCGACTACATTTCTAGCTAACCGATAGATCTCGTCAATAGCAGATTCCCGAGAGTAGTAATAAGTAGCCGTCACGTATTTGATATTTTGATGCCGTTTTTTCAATTCCACATCTACAACATCACACACTCTATTAAATAATCCTACAATTTCCTGTTCTACTTGATAGGTAAAATCATCATTAAACCTTATATAAGGTGTGATGGAACTGACCCATGCTTGTTTACCAGCCCTCCCAGAATGTTTTTTTTCTACTACAACATCTCTTGGATTGATAAAGGAGTCGTCCTTATCTACTAATTCGATAATAGACGCTTTTTGTTGTTCGGTCAGTTCCTTTTTTTCGAATAATTTGTTTAAAAATTCAAACACCCTGAACACCCTCCTTTCCGAACAACTGTGCAAATATGCTCTAAGTATACGTCTATTGACCTGTAGATTCAAGAACACACATTCTATTTTCAGACTCTTTTTCTCAGTGATACAATCACAATTCTAAAAGCCGACTCAACTCGAAATTTCTTCATCCAAAAAGAATGGAAACTGAAGCTTTTATTTCTCAATCGGTCCTAGACCTCTGTATCCATTAAGTTGCTTGAATCCTCTATTATTTGATAAACTTTTGATATAATCTTATTCATAAGAAGACCTCCTTCATTTATGTATTTGCCGTGCAAAGCATACATTTATGATAAAGTGCCTTCTTTCTTTTTTTCCAGTAAAATTATTAACTCTCGAGAACTATTTTACACATACAGATTTTGTATGCGGTAGATTTTGGTACTCTTTCACTTTTCAATATAAATAATTACCGACTTAAGACATAGCAAATCATCGCTTTTATAACATGTTTGTTATAAAATAACTCTATAGAAAGATCATAGGAGCTTATATAAAAAAATACGAAATTGAGATTTATGAAGATCGTAATGGAAATAGCCAGATTCTAGAATGGATTCAATATTTAGATGCTCATCCTTCCAAACTCAATTCTTCTATGTTAAGAAAATTCTATTATCAAATTGAATGTTTAGAACATGAGGGTCCATTTGTAGGAGAACCTATTTCCAAGCAAATCGATGGAAAATTATGGGAGCTTCGTCCAGTTCCTAATAGAGTCTTTTTTGGTATCTTAGAAAATAATCAACTGATTTTACTGCATCAATTTCGGAAAAAATCTCAAAAAACTCCACGAAAAGAAATTGAACAGGCTAAACGCGAATACAATGATTGGATAAAAAGAAAAAGGAATGATTGAAATGAAATGGACAGAAGTAAAAAAGGATATTCAGAACATCTCTGAAGATGAAAAAAATGTAATAGAATTAATGGCTTCATTAGCGAGCATTCGTAAATCTAAACATATGACTCAGCAAGACGTGGCTGAAAAAGCCCAACTTTCTCAAGTACAAATTGCCAGAGCTGAAACACTAGCTCATACTCCTTCGATTGAAACAGTGGCTAAAATTGCAAACTCTTTAAATTTAGAACTTACTTTTGTAGATAAAAGTACTCATCAATTGATTGAACAATAAGAACCTTACAAAAAGGCACGGTCTCCCAATAAAGTAGGAGCCGTACCTTTTTTGCTTTTATACAATATCAATTTTAAATATCTCTTTAGTGATCTCTGTTTTGTCATTTGCATTTTCCATAACAAAATAATAGGTTTGGCTTACTTGATAATTGTTGCTTAGCAGCACAAATTTTTCATTAAATACACGATCTTCGCTTGACCCGTTTTCGCTATCAGCGATCAGTGTGACTTCATTGGAAATTTTTCTTCCTTTGCTGTCTTCGAAGTACAAGTTCAATCGTTTTTCTTTTTTCGCTTCACTGATTGGTTCAGGTTGTAAGAAATTCAACCAAACAACTGAATTGGCAATGGTACGAGTTTGGCTTACTAACGCTACTCCAACTTCTGGAATTTCATTCCGTCCTCGCTCCGTCTTGATACGCAACAATGGGACCATCATTTCTTGAGGCAAATGACCTCCGTGAACGTATTGGTAGCCGCCGCCTTGTAACGCAAATCGATTCATGCCTCTTGGAACCGTAACGTAGCCCTCCGTCTCTAACCGTTCAGATAACTGAAAGCTCAAGTTGCTGTACTCTTCTACGGACTTTTCAGATAAGATAAACCGTTTATTTTTTATCCAAGCATCTATGTCTTTTTCTACGACTACTTTTTCAGTCGGTTGCACTGAACTTCTCGTATACAAATATCCGTGGTCTGCTGTCACTAAAAATTGACTGGCGCTCACTTCAACAGTCAAACGACTCATGAGACGCTTGATTTGTTCAATGGATTCTTCGGTTGCTTGAAAAACTCCATGTTCAGTTGGTCGGTGATCTCCAATAGCGTCCACTCGGTTATGGTAAATGTAGACAACTTTTTTACCTGCTACTAGATTTCTCAGTTCTGCTTGATTCATTTGGTTCAATTGATCCGCTTGGACTGCAATAGAGTCTGGGTGGCCATTTTCCTTAAGAATAGCTTCTCGATTTGCTATTCCGCTTGTCGATTTGCCATCCACCAAAGCTTCGCCATTTTCCATTAGTTGAACTTTCTTGTGTGGCAATAAGCTGGCCATTCCGACTGCTGTAATAGAAGGCAGCTCTGTCTGGATCCAATCGATTTCTCCGTTGAATCGTTTTTCTTTCGTCAAATTCAAGAAGAGCTCTTTACCCGCTTCATACCTTAACCCGTCTGAAATAATGACAAAGACTCTTCGATCATTTTCTACAAATGGTTGTACCGTCGTACATTTATCGGTCTCATCCTAAAGACTCTCCTAACAAAATTTCTACGATATTTTTTTCTTTATTTTCTTTCAAATAATGCCGAACACTCGGACTAACGATAAGAGGTTGCAACTGTAGCCCTTCATCAGTAAACACTGCATATTCAGCGTCTACTAGTGTTTTATGATAAGCACTTGCTAAACGTTTTTTAGTGGCCTCTCCCCAATTTTTAATGACTTCATTTTGTTCAGATTTGGTTTCAAAAAAAGCCATTGTTTCCTTTGTGGTAAGATGCCATTCAATGATGATTAATTTATCCCATGCTACTTCGCGCATCCACTCATAAAACAGCTGATCTTTTTTCAAAAGAGCGTATAATAAAATAGCTTTACTAGTAGAAGGATCAGACTCAATAAAATGATCCATCAAAAAAAAATCTAGTTCTTTTAATCGTTTCAGAATTTCATTTAAAAACTTGATTGCTCTATCATTACTTGCTAACTGGAAAAGGTTTTCCTGAAGAACCATTTTTCTGATTTCTTCTGTAGCTATTCCTTGAACTATTAATCCAGCTATTTCTTTTGTTTCTTTATACAAAAAAGGACGGGTGTTCAATGTTGTAAGATACTTTTTTGTCGTCATTTTTTCTCTCTTTTCCTAATAATGTCGTTATTTCCATTATAGCATTTAGAATTAAGTCATAGAATGCATTATTGGATTTTCCTAGCGATTTACTCATGTATTTTTCACAGTTTAGAAAATAGAAATTCAAACCTAAAACAATAGCCCTTTTAAGTTTAAAACATCCCTCTATATAACACAGTTTGTTAGTTTAGCAACATTACTGTTATAAACGAAAAGAGCCTCATCAGGCATAAATCCTGATAAGGCCCTTTTAAATCATTGGAGCATCTTTCTCCTCTTATCCTCTTATCTCCCACAGCATTTCTTATACTTTTTGCCGCTGCCGCATGGGCAAGGATCATTACGGCCTACTTTCACTTCATTTACAATTGTTTTATGATTCAATGGATTTTTCGGCAGTGGAATAGCGAAATCAAGCAAATCCAGAAATTCTTCTCCAGATTCTTGTTTAAACATTGCCCAGTGTTTCAATTCACTAATAGTATCCTCAATCATTTGCAACTGTTTATTTTCTGTAGCCATAGTTAATACTTTTAACTTCCCATAGTTCATCATCATATCTACGAATTTTAAATCAATTAGAAAAGTGTCTACTTTTTCATCCTTAAAAGCTTTTTTTATCTCCTCATACAGTTCTCCTGGATAAATATCAGTAACAGTAGATATTAACAGCGTTAGTATAGTCATATTCTCTATCTTGTTAAAGAGTTCTCTATAATAAGCAATGATTTCTTCTCGTCGGATATTATTATTTAACGCCAAGACAGCTAATGCTTGTATAGCTTCAGCTCGGACATACTCATCAATTTTTTCATTTTCGATCAATTCTTTGATAGGCTCTAAATCATTTCCGCAAATGGAAGCTAAGATTCTGCCCCCATCCTCAACTATCGTATCTCCAAATAAATCGTGCGGTATTTCATCTGGCAAACTGAATAATTCAACCACAATTGGATAAACTGCTGTTACTTTAAATTGAGCTAACAGATAAATAGCATAAATATGCCCCACATAGTCTTTATCAGAAGAATAGGTTTCTGGATCATTTGCTGCTCTCTTAAGGGTATCCATCAACACAGGAATAGCTTCTTCTTTTCTAGCGATTATTTCTTTCAGTTCTTCTTCAGGGAAAGCTCTGTCAGCAATATATTCAATTTGCTTTATTATTTCATTGACTGCTTTTTTTGAAGATTCGGTAGGAGCTCGATTTGGTTCCTCTTTACCCTCTATACGGTTTAACTGATTTCTAAGCTTTTCTTCATCAAACTGCTCTTTCCCCCTTTTTAAATTAACGTATATTTCTTCTAGCAAAACCTCAGCAATCTGCTCTTTTGCTTCATGCTCGGTATATCCTGAAATAATAAGACGTTCGAAAGTTTCAGTTGTACACTTTGGTTCTTCCATCTTTAATTGATTGTCTACAACATCTAATATAATGTCTTTCAGCCCTTCATTTGCCATCATAAGCACCTCTCTTTTGATATAGCATAGACCTTAAGTTACCAATAGTTCTTTTCCAGCAGTTAGTTTACTGATACTGAAGCTTTTCCTAGTTATTTTGTTCTGGTTCTATTAGTCCTTCTTCTTCTGCTTGTTCCCAAGTTATCCCATACGGAATACCATTACTTGTATAACCGGCAATAAAATAAAAAATTTCATCTTGATCGTAATCGATTTCTTCTTTTTCCATGCTCTTTCTCTCCCTTTTATAAAAAAACAGTTGTTGCATAATGATTGATTTCAGCTTATCCAACTCTTTTTTCTCTATTAGAATTATAGCCTATTTTCGTATCTTTTTCTGCTAAAATAATATCAACTCAGTCTGAATTTTACTATATTAATTTGCTGATTTGTTCAGAAAGACAGAAAAAAATCTATTTCTGCAATATAGTAAATATTCACCTCCAACTTCAGATTCCACCACATGACGGAATCAAACCTGTAAATAGCTTCTATCCCTAAATAATCTCTTATGTGAACACAGCAAAAAAACTCACCAGAAATTTATTTTGAGACAACTTTTTCAATTTGCCAATTTAGTCTTTCACAATCCAAACTCATGCACTTTCTCCACTGCACGTTCTTCATCTTCTTGTAAATCACCATAGACTTGGTAAATTTCTACCGTCAGTTCATTTCCAGCTACATTGTATACGGCAAAGTTTTGGATCGTAGAATCACGATTATTGGAATGTGAATTTGCGAAAACAGCATCTTTTTGCGGCTGAGTTCCGTAAGCAAATAAATTGTTGTAGTAGTCTAGATTTTCTTGAGTCATCCACTCTAAATTCGGTCTTACTTCATGGATATGCTCCAATGATTTGCCATAAAGCTCGTCATACGCTTTTGTTCCGCCTGTATTTGGCAAAACAAATACTGTTCCTGAAAGATTTCTGTAATATTCAACATTGCTTTCATTTAATACAACTTCCGCTTGATCCACAGTCGCATTAGAGAAGTTTTCTTCTGTCGGCACAAAATTCAGTGATTTGGTTCTAGAAACTACAAGGTCATGACCTTGCAACGCTAAATCCACATCTAATTCGTCAATCATTTGCATAAATTTTTCTCTGACTTTTTGAACATCTTCATCTTGCAATGAGTGATACGATTTAGAATACAAAGGCTTATGATATGTTAAAGCCTATTTGTGTTTGAGGATTTCCATTCAGTGTCGTAATGATACGATTGGGTACATTATTGGTTTCAACTTCAGCTACTTCAGGTTTACTATCCAGCAGTTCACCGTTCGTATTAGTTGACTCTGTCACAGCAGATGAAGAGGATTCCGCTGAATCTGCCGATGAAGTGACTTCACATCCAAATAAGACCATTGGTACCAGCATCATCATGGTTGCAATTTTTGAAGACGAATATTTCTTATACTTTTTATGTATAGACATTATTTCCCTCCCAAAAATAGATTCTTTGCAGCTCTGCAACGAACTACCGTACATCTCTACTCTATACAACCAATGTATATTTTTCGCAAAAATGAACTGAAGTTTGAGTAAACTGGGTAAAAGGTTTAAAAGTACAAAAAAACTTCTCTTAAACCGCAGAAGTTTTTTGTGTATTTATTCTTTTTTCAGATACTCTGCTGCAGCACGGACTTCAATAGGCGTTACTTCATGCCCACTATCCAACATTTTCAGCTCCGTTGACGGAAATTGTTCAGTCAACTGTTTCGCTAATTTCATCACATCTCCAGGTACAGACAAGGGATCATTTGCGCCAACCGTTAGAAAAATACGGCTGTTTGAGCCCTTTTCAAAAGTGTATTCTAAATTCGATGGGTGTAATAAGACAATGTTTTCCGCAATGTCCGGACGTTTTTCTAGCAACCCTAAAACAAAGTTGGCTCCATTTGAATAGCCGATAAAAGTGATTTTAGCATCAGTCGGTTTTACTGTATCCCAAAGCGTTAAAAAAGCAGCGACTTTTTTGTTGAAATCATCGCGTTGCAGTTGTCTATTGACTAAAGGTTTGAAAAATCTTCTAGTTTCTCCAGCCCCTTCTTCACCAAGAAAACTGATGACAGAAGCATGAGGATCGATATCTCCGGTAACGGCTAATAAACTGTACTCATTGCCGCCAGTTCCATGAAACAAGACAAAAAATTCATTTGCTGAAGCAGGTATGTTAATATATTCCATAAGAAGTTCTCTCCAATCATTCATCTAAAGGATGTGCTAAATCACTATGATAAACCATTCCGTTATCCATCATGTTTCTGTTATGAATAGGGACATTGAAAAATCTTTTCAACTTTATCATAAACTACTCGGATTAGATTTGCTATTAAAAACAGTAAACCAAGATGATATAGAAATGTACCATTTATTTTTTGCGGATACTACAGGCAGACCAGGTACCGAATTCACGATTTTCCAAATGACCAACGGTGCGGATAAAGCATTCGGCACTAATTCAATCGAACGAACTGTTTTTGCAGTTCCTTCTGTTGAGGCTCTTTACTTTTGGGAAAAGCGCTTGAATGACTATGGTTTATTCAATTGCGAAATTGAAGATTACAACGACTCTAAGATCCTGCGTTTTGAAGATTATGATGGCGTGCAATTAGGTCTGGTACCTCTAAAAGGGTCTGGCTCTCCGAGTGATTATTTTGGTAGAGAGACTGCTGATATCTCCCTTGAAAATGCCATCGTCGGAATCGATTCGATTCATTTGAGAGTGCGTTATTCTTTGGCAACAACAACTATTCTAGAACAATTCTTTCATCTATCTGTCACGAAGCACCTGATGCAAGGTGATTTACCAGTAACCGTGTTATCAAAAGCAGATAGCTTCTTGAACCAAGAAATCCACGTGATAGAAGATAAACAGAATCCTTTGGAAATTCTTGGGATCGGAGGAGCTCATCATGTCGCTTTATCCGTGAAAAACAAAGACGCTTTGCAAGCAGTCGAAACATTAGTAGCCGACAAGAACTTTATTAATTCTGGGATCAAGAATCGTGAATTTTTCTATTCACTTTACTTTAGAGAACCCAATAATATCTTGATTGAAGTAGCCACTGAAGAAGTCGCTTTGGATAGAAGCGCCCCTGAATCTTATGATGATGCGGAATTTGACGATGTACCGCTAACCCTTCCCGACTTTTTAGAGCCGCGGAGAGCATTTATCGAGCACAATTTGTTCAAATAAAATCAGTTTAGGCAAAATAAAGAAGCCTTGCTTAAAACAAGGCTTCTTTATTTTGTCTATCTGTTCAATGGAAATCATTCAGTAGATCGAAACTGAAGGATTTTCTCTCGTTAAAGTTAAAACGCGGCTTTCAATTTTAAAATAAGTATCCACCAGATCTTTTAAATCAGCAATAGCTTCATTTGCACGCTGAACTTGGACAGAATTAATAGCCTCCATCACCAGTATCGCATCAGTTGTATGTTCTGTCAGCATTGTCCGTTGAGCTTCTCTCCAATTCAAACACCGGCAAATAGCCCCTGCATCATCGTAATAGATGATTTCTTCGGGCAATGCGGGTGAATCTGCTTCAGCTCCTAAAGGTCGGAACCCTTCTCCGCCTTGAGCTTTTCCAAGATGCAGGTTGCCTTGGATAGAATGCACATCTTCTCCACCACAAGGCAGTCCATAAGTTAGCGAGATACTATTGTAACTATCCACTAATGGATTAATCGGAGTAAAATCTCTATCTTGGCTTACCCTCTTTAACAAAGCTTCGATCGAAGAACGAGCTCCTTTTTTCGTTTTAAACTGACTAAATGCTTTTCGCCATTCAGCTACTACTGGATTGAGGCTAAACGTCTCTTCAGTCAGGTATTTCTGAGCTTCTTTTTTACCATTTTTTAGCAGATCAGTAAAATAAGCTCGACTTTCTTCACTGTTCTGATTATGGACATTTTTTACCGTCAACACCTTGATTTGAGCATCTGGAAACAATGCCCAAAAATCAGATTCTACTGTTATTTTTTTCATCGTTATCCCTCCACTCTATGGATCCTTTTGGTCATAATATAGTCTACCTGCTCATCGTTCCCCATGAAAAATGAGTGCGCACCCGTTTGAACAAATCCAAGGTTTTGATAAAACGCTATCGCTCCAAGATTTTCCTCCCATACTCCCAGCCAGATAGTTGTCTTTTGATATTCTTCTGCTAGTTCGAGAGCTTTATAAATCAGTTTTTTACCTAATCCTTTTCTCTTAAAGTTGGATTTAATGTAAATTCGTTCGACTTCTAAAGCATTTTCTTGTATGGTTTCAGTTTGCGCTTGGCCTGTGTTGATTTTTAAGTAACCCGCAAGTTCTGTTCCATCGTATAAGAAGTAGAACTCTGAACTGGGATTCTCTAATTCTCTTTTTAATTGATCGCTATTGTAAGCTTTGTTTAAATAATCCTGCAGATTTTGAGCTTCGTTCTGATCCAGAAAGGTATCGCTAAACGTTTCGATACTAATCTTTTGTAACTCTGCTAAATCCTCTAGTGTACATCTCTTGATTTCATCAGTCATCTCTCGTGTCCTTTCATATCTCTATTTTAATACTGTCTCTTATGTCCCTTTTTCACAGAGTCCCAATCGGTTTCTACATTCTTTCGAACTCTTTCCAAAAGAAACGAGATAGTTTCAGATTCTTCTTTTGAGAATCCCTTTAAAGCAACCTTGTTTGAGTAGCTGTTTTCTTTAAGAATTATAGTCGCAGTTTCTTTCCCTTTTTTAGTGGGGTAGAGCTTTTTGATTTTTTTGTTCTCAAGGTCTGGCATTTTTTCGATGAACCCATTGTCTTCTAGTTTTTTAACGGCTCTTGCTGCTGTTGTTCGGTCTACTTTGATCATTTCAGCCATTTTTTCTTGAATGATACCTGGATTTTCAACAATTCGCACTAGATACAAATATTGACCACGCGTCAAATCGTATTCTTTAAACTCAATATTCGCAATTGAATCCAATGCTCTGGCGATCACTCCGATATCCCTTAAAATTTCCGTCATATTTCTATCTCCTAAATTTTTCGTCTTCTGTTTTTATCTTAACCTCGTTTTGTTGTATTTGCAACAAAAAAATAATGATGCCGTATTTTATCCAATATTTTTATTCAAAAAAAAGACTCGGCTTCTCAAATGAGAAGCCAAGTCTTTATTCTAGTTTATTTTCCACTTATCAAGAACCAGCAACACCTAGTTTAAATAAAGCTTTATTGCCGCACCGGATTTTGTAGATTCCTATAAATGAGTGGTTTCGGCTTATCTGCTCTTCATCAATAACTGAATCGCTTGTTGGATACTTTCTTCACCTGTATGGCCATCTTTGATATTTGCTTGAACACATTCTACTAAGTTTTCTGCTACGATCAGACTGATGGCGCGGTCAATACTCGAACGGACAGCAGACAATTGGGTCACGATATCTGCACAATCCTTTTCTTCTTCAATCATTTTTAACACTCCATGCAATTGACCATCGGAGCGTTTTAAACGATTGACAATTTTTGCATCGTATTCCATTACACTCTTTCTCCTCTCCAAGCAGAAATTCCTCCCATTACGTTTGTAACTTTGTAGCCTTCTTTAGCTAATTGTTGGCAAGCCATGGAAGAACGCGCTCCTGAGTGACACATCACATAATACTCTTGGTTTTTATCTAATGTTTCTTTTGCAGTTGATAGATTGCTTAAAGGAACATGGACAGCGCCTTCTAAATGTCCATTCTCCCATTCATTCATTTCTCTCACATCTACTACAGGAAGGCTTTCTTTTTTCCATTTTTGTTCAAATTCCGGCATTGATATTGAATTATACATTAGTTTACCACCTTTTCTGCTCTAACTGTAGAGTAAAGCGCGAACGCTCCATCTAAGTTTTTCGCTTTATAGCCGTTTTGCTTTAAGATGCGCTCCGCAAGATAACTGCGCAACCCGCTGTGACAACTCACTATAATCGGCTGGTTTTTAGGAACTTCTGACAGTCGTTCTCTTAAACTATCTAAAGGAATATTAACCGCTCCTTTTAAGCGACCATTCTTTTCAAGCTCACTTTCATTTCGAACATCCAACAACAAATACCCTTCTTGTTGTTTGTCTTCTAATTCATGCCATTGTACAGAATCGCTTAACCCTTCCATCAGGTTCAATGCAGCGTATCCCGCCATGTTCACGGGATCTTTTGCTGAACCAAAAGGAGGTGCATACGTAAATTCTAATTCCGGCAAATCTTCGACAGTCATACCTGCTTTGATAGCCGTTGCCAAAATATCGATCCGTTTGTCTACCCCGTCTTCTCCAACAGCTTGGGCGCCAAAAATCTTTCCGGTAGTAGGGTGAAACAACAATTTCAATACAATTGTTCCCGCATTTGGGTAATAACCGGCATGGCTTTTTCCTTGGATATGCACTACTTCATAGGTTTCATCGTTCATTTGCAATTGTCTTTCATTCAGACCTGTTGAAGCTGCTGCCAAATGAAACACTCGAACGATGGCTGTTCCAATACTGCCTTTATTTTTCCGTTCCAAGTCGCTGATCACATCCGCCACTTGTCTACCTTGGCGATTTGCCGGAGAAGCTAGTGCGATCATCGTATCTTCGCCATTGATTTGTTGTCTGACCACAATAGCATCTCCAACAGCGTAAATGTCTTTTAAATTCGTTTCATAGTGTTCATTGACAACTATCCCGCCACGTACTCCAGTTTCAATACCAGCTGCTACAGCAAGTGTCGTTTCTGGTTTGACACCTACAGACATGAGCGTAAGATCACTTTCTAATCGCTCTCCGTTTTCCAGCACAATTACTTTACCAGCTTCTTCAAATGATTCAGCTGCCAGTCCTGTATACAGCTTGATGCCATTCGCTTCTAATTCTTTAGTAATATAAGCTGCCATTTCTTCATCAAATGGCGGCAATACTTGTGGAGCCTTTTCAACAATGGTGACTTCTAATCCCCGGTGTGCCAAACTTTCAGCCATTTCCAAACCGATAAATCCAGCTCCAATCACTACCGCTTTTTTAGGTTGATGAGCATCTATAAATTCAGTAATAGCGTCCACATCCGGTACTGAACGCAATATGAAGATATTTTGGGCTTCTTCTAGTCCTTCAGCTGGTGGTACAAACGGTTTAGCTCCAGGAGAAAGAATCAATTTGTCATAAGATAATGCATATTCATCTTCTCCTGATTGCACAGTGACTTCTTTTTGTGCTGAGTTTATTGCAATTGCTTCGCTATTAGGACGGACATCCAATTCAAATCGCGCTTGCAGAGCTGCTGGTGTTTGCACCAGCAAGTCGCTACGTTCTTCGATTTCTCCCGCAACGTAATAAGGCAACCCACAGTTAGCAAAGGATACATAAGGTCCTTTTTCCAACACAATGATTTCTGCCGTTTCATTCAAGCGTCTTAACCGAGTAGCTGCAGACATTCCTCCTGCTACTCCTCCAATAATCACGATTTTCATTAGTTTTTGCCTCCTCTTTTAGCTCCAGTCCACGACATCATTCCTCCGCGAACATTGATCACGTCATGCCCTTGTTTCAATAATACTTTTGCAGCTCTTTTACTGCGCATACCTGATTGACAGATGACATATGTTTTTCCTTTTGGAGTATAGCGATCTACTTTTCCTAATGGGACGTTTTTCGCTCCCGGGATATGTCCAGCCCGAAACTCACTTGGTTCACGTACATCAATAATCTGTGGTTTCTCAGATAATTGATGTTCTAATTCGTTAGTCGAAATGGTTGGTGTTCTGTTGAAAAACATGATTTTCCTCCTTAGTTAATGGGCTGCTATTTTTTCTGCTAAATACTCTTTTAACACTTCTTTTGGTTGGTACCCGACAATTTTTTCAATCGGCTGACCATCTTGATATAAAACCATTGTAGGAATACTCATGATTCCAAGTTGGCTGGCCGCTACATCATTTTCATCAATATTCAATTTAGCAATTTTGATGTTTGGTGTAAATTCTTCTTCCAGTTCTTCTAAAACAGGTCCCAGCATTTTACAAGGTCCACACCACGGAGCCCAAAAATCGACCAGTGTAAATCCTTTTTCTACTTCTGTTGCCAAACTTGTATCGGTTACTTTTACAGTCATCTTATTCTTTCCTCTCTGCGTGTTTTAGTGGTGATTTCTTTTTAATGAAAAATGGTTTGGGACAGGATCGTGTCCGCCTTTTACAAAAGGATGACACCGTAAAATACGCGATGTTCCCATTAAAGTTCCTTTAACTGCGCCATGTTTTTCGATTGCTTCAATAGCATAATGAGAACAAGTTGGATAGTAACGGCAGCTTGGTGCAAATAAAGGTGAAATACACTTTTGATACCCTTTTATGCTTTTTATAAGAAGTTTTTTCATTTTTATACCCCCGCCCGTATTACAAATTATACCCCTGGCGGTATAATTTGTAAAGTAAGATAGTTAATTATTTTTTGTTCAAATCTCTTCGTAAGGAAAACAAAAATACTCCCCCTTTAAGAAAAAATCTAAAGGAGGAGTATTTTAATAGAGTTTTTTTTACCAGCTGGCTTTTTTAACGCCAGGAATTTTACCATCATGAGCTAAATCTCTAAAAGTAATTCTGGATACGCCGAATTTACGCATGTAGCCTCTTGGTCGACCATCTACTGCATCACGGTTCTTTAAGCGTGTTGGTGAAGCATCACGTGGTAATTTTTGTAATCCAGCGTAGTCGCCGGCAGCTTTTAATTCTTTGCGCAACTCTGCATATTTTTCAACTGTTGCTTGTTGTCGTTTGCTTTTTGCAATTTTACTTTTCTTTGCCATTATTTTATCCTCTTTTCTTGTGTTAAATCGTAATTGTTTCGTTCCATCAGTTTATCCACTTACTTTATCATAGTAAATAAATTTCGTCAATACGCAATGTGCAGTTCAACCAAAATAAAGCCAATCTCCTATTCTCATGAGAGAATGACTTTATTTTTAATGATTGATTTTAGAAATCCTAGCAACTTTACTTAATGGAACTTTCACATATTACAGCTTTTTATTTTTTTACGGCAGCTCTAAGCAATCCTGCAAATAACGGATGCGGTGCGTTTGGCCGTGAAAGAAACTCAGGATGGTATTGGCTGGCAATAAAATAAGGATGATCTTTCAATTCTATCACTTCGACCAAGCGTTTATCAGGTGATAATCCTGAAAAGACTATGCCATGTTTCTCTAAACTTTCGCGATAAGCATTATTGAATTCATAGCGGTGACGGTGACGTTCATCAATAGATTCTTTTTGATACAACGAACGTGCCAAAGAGTCTTCTTCAAGCTCACATGGATACAATCCCAATCGCTGCGTACCGCCTAAATCTCCCAGCTCATCTTGGTCAGCCATTAAACTGATTATTGGATGTTTAGTTTCTGGATGTGTTTCCGTAGAATCAGCCTCTTTCAAGCCAACCACGTTCCGTGCAAATTCAATACACGCCAGTTGCATTCCCAAACAAATACCTAAAAATGGCACTTTATTTTCCCGTGCATATTGGATAGCAAACATTTTACCGTCCAATCCGCGACTCCCAAATCCGCCCGGAACCAGTATCCCGTCAGCATCTTTCAAAATATCAGCCACATTTTCCGCAGTAACCTCTTCCGAATTGATCCAGTCAATGTCTACTTTCCGATTCACTTGGTAACCAGCATGTTTCAAGGCTTCAACGACTGACAGATAAGCATCTGGCAGTGCGACATATTTTCCGACCAAGGCGATCCGGACTGTTTTTTGAAGCTGTTGGGTCTTAGTGACCAGCTCTTTCCAACTTGTCATATCGGGTTGTGGAGCTTGGATATTCAATTTGTCCAAAATGATGTCGTCCATTTTTTGTTCTTTTAACAATAGAGGGATTTCATAGATTGACGTTACATCTTGGTTTTCGATAATGGCTTCTTTTTCCACATCACAAAAGTTGGCGAGTTTAGTTTTTACGGAGTCAGGTAATTCGGTCTCTGTTCGAACCACTAACAGGTTTGGTTGGATTCCTAAGCTGCGCAGTTCTTTCACACTGTGTTGAGTAGGCTTTGTTTTCAATTCTTCAGCAGCTTTCAAATAAGGGACCAGTGTTACATGGATATAAAGAACATTCTCACTTCCGGCATCTTTTCTCATTTGACGTAACGCTTCTAAAAATGGAAGAGATTCAATATCTCCTACTGTTCCGCCGACCTCAGTAATCACGATATCTGAATCAGTGGATTCACCGGCGCGGACGATTTTGTTTTTGATTTCATTGGTGATGTGAGGAATCACTTGGACTGTTGCGCCCAAATAGTCCCCTTTGCGCTCCTTTTGGATAACATTGGAATAAATTTTACCTGTCGTCAAATTGGAGTATTGGTTCAAGCGAATGTCAATAAACCGCTCATAATGCCCTAGATCCAAATCTGTTTCCGTACCGTCATCCGTCACAAAAACTTCTCCATGTTGATAAGGACTCATTGTTCCAGGATCTACATTGATATACGGATCAAATTTTTGGATCGTCACCTTTAATCCGCGCTCTTTTAATAATTTTCCTAGCGATGCTGCTACAATACCTTTCCCGATTGAAGACACTACGCCTCCTGTAACAAATAAATATTTTGTCATGATAAATCCCCCTATTTCGATGTCGAGGGCAATAAAACAAAAAAATCCCCATTCCTTTCAGAACGGGGGGATTTGTTTATTTTATTGTGCTCACCTGTTTATTGGGAGCCCTTTTAAATATTACTTTTTTTCACCCTTCACGTCAACAAAAAAATTATTATTTTCCATTTGAGCATACTCACTTAGCTTTAATAGCAGTAAAATAGGATAAAGTCACAAAAAAATCATAGTAATAAAATCTAAATAGCGGTATACTACTTCGCGAAAAGAAAACGATTTACATAGCTGAGGAGGATATATAATGGGAAAACTTGAAGGGAAAGTCGCACTAGTTACCGGAGCTGCATCTGGAATGGGAAAATCGATTGCAGAATTGTATGCTGGAGAAGGTGCAAAAGTTGTCTTGACCGACTTTAACTTTGAAGGATTAGAATCTGTCACTAAAGACATTGTTTCTAACGGTGGCGATGCAATTGCTGTTCGAGCAGACATGTCTGAAGCAACTGATATTGAAAATATGATTGATACAGCTATCACAGAATACGGAACGTTGGATATCTTAGTCAACAACGCTGGAATTATGGATGGATTTGAACCAGTAGGCGAAATTACGGATGAAAAATGGGATCGTATCTTCGATGTAAATACTAAAGGTGTCATGCGCTCTATGCGTAAATCAATCAATTACTGGTTGGAAAATGATAAACAAGGAAATATCATCAACGTCATTTCTACAGGCGGGTTGAACGGTGCTCATGCTGGCGTAGTTTATGGGGCTTCAAAACATGCTGTTGTAGCGTTAACCAAAAATTCAGCTTACATGTATGCACAAAGCAACATCCGCGTGAATGGTATTGCTCCAGGAGCTGTAGCGACCAATATTGGTCACAGTATGACGAATGTAAGTGAATTTGGTGCCGCAAGAACTAAAGTTGTTCAAGGTGTCATTCCTAGCGTCGGAAAACCGGAAGATATTGGAGCCGTAGCACTTTTCTTGGGTACTGAAGAATCTAAATTTGTAAATGGTACGATTATTACAGCAGATGGCGGCTGGACAGCTGCGTTTTAATTTGAATTTACTATTAACTTAATAAATCAGCCCTCTATATAACCATTTATTTTGGTAGCTAGAGGGCTATTTTTTTGTACTATCGCCAAAATTTAGTATAGTTCGCCTTATCCATCATATTGAACTCAATCATCTTCTCCAGTAATGAGTAATCCATTGGCTTGTTCCATGGGATACGCACTATTCCTTTTGTATAGTCATAGCCGGCTTGCTTGATGGCTTCCTCGCAGTGGGTGATTCCTGCATTTTCAGGAGACACTGCCAAATGTTGCTTGGACACACTAAAGCCGATAATAAACGTACCATGATCCGTAAACATCGGTTGATTCCACTTGATGACAGTCGCTAATTGTGGATACTGCTCGGATACCCGCTGCAGTATTTCTTGTGTGCGTTCCCGGTGATCTGGATGATCGATTCCCGTTAAAAATTCTTCAAACTTTTCCATCATTTTCCCTCCAAATGAGAAAAACAGAAGTCTTTCCGGTTTAAGAAAAAATCTTCTGTTTTTGAGTCAAGTTATTTTGTTGATTCCAATAGCACTGTTAATTTCTTGCCGAATTCCATCCAGCTGTATTTAGCCCCTTCGATAGCCCCTTTAGCAGCTTTTGTTTCTTCACTGAAGCCCGTTTGTTCAAAGTGAAGAGCTGTTCCTTCCTCATTCGCTGTCAATGTCCATGTAACAGTGGTTGTTTCGCCAGCACTTGCCCAAGTATAAGATAATTTATGAGGCTCGTTTACTTCAATAACTTCTCCATTTACAATGCCATCCCAATACTCATTCGGTTCTGAACGAAATTGAAACTCTTGTCCTTCAACAGGTTTAAAATTATTGTCCCAGATCCATTGGGCAAGCATATCCGAATTGGTTAAGGCGCTCCAGACTACTTCGATTGGACTAGTTAATTGAAAATCTAACGTTACATCTGCTGTCATTTTTTGTTCCTCCAATAATTGATTTAATTTACTGATTCTTTCTTTCCAAAAATCTTCGTAGAAAGATACCCAATCTTTAATTTCTTTTAAGGGTGAAGCATTTAACCGATACCTAGTTTCTCTACCTACTTTTCTGCTAGTAACCAGATCAGCTTCTTTTAGAATATTCAAATGTTTAGAAATAGCTGTGCGTCCTATATCAAATTGAGCCGTTAAGTCGTAAAGCGGCAACTCATCAGCATCTGCCAAGATGCGAAGCAACTTCCGTCTGTTAGCATCAGAAACAGCTTCAAAGACACTTCTCTCTGCAGCTTTTTCGCTCAACATCATCCTCTCCTCACTACGTCTATCATTATACGACACTAAAAGGTGTCCTTTTCAATAACTATCATACGTCACACTGGATACTCTGTCAAATTCGAACTACCGGCTTTTTTAGTCTGTGGATTTTTAGAACAACTCTCTTCTCGAAGTATGATTAGCAACTCTTAGGGGGCTTCTGTTATACTAAAAATAAAAAGCGAGGATGAATACAATGGAAGCTGTTGAATTTGATTTTGTGGTGAAAGATAGTCTCAAGGCGATTGAATTATATGAAAAGATTTTTGCGGTTGAGCGTGTAGAAGTAACGGATTTTAAGACAGGTTCTAACGAGGCAGTTTTCACTATTTTTGGCACTCGTTTCCACATGCTGGATGAAAATCCTGAATACCAATTGGTGGCCCCTAAAGAAGGCGCGCCACAATCGTTTTGGTTCAATGTTATGGTCAACGATATTAATGAAACCTACCATAAAGCGATTGAACAAGGTTGTACAGAAATTCAAGGTGTCACTAAAATGGAAAACATGGGCATATCTAACGGAATTTTTTTAGATCCATTCGGTTATGTCTGGATGTTGCACGAAATCCATGAAGAAGTTAGTTTTGAAAAACGTATAGAGATCTTAAGCGAAGATTTTGAATAGACTGTAAGCTCTTCAATATTTGAGTCACAACTAACTGATAAAATTTTATGCATAGAGCACAAGACATAAATCTTTGTGACCACTGAATACAAATAGAACTTCTCTGCTGAGGAAAAGCTCCTCAACAGGGAAGTTCTATTTGTAGGCATGTGATCAAACTCTTGAAACGCATTTAACAGTATTTATTCTATAACTTTTTAATTGTTTCAACCTATTATTTATCTCTATACAGCTCTAAAAAATGATTAATTTTTCTTAAGATGTACTTTTTGATAGATTTTTTTAGTGATTACCGGTGTCACAATGACCATCACAATTGAGGCGGTCAAGACTTGTGCAGATGCGTCTGATACATAGGCATCTAAGCCTGGATTTGCGGCAGCTATAACCACTGGGAATGCAGCAGACACACCTGCTACAGCATTCATAGACATAGCAGAAACCCCATCACTTTTTGCAAGTGTTTTATCCGCTATTACTAACAGACTCATCAAAATGTAAAATACAACCACCAGTAAGATTCCAGATAAACCAGCTTGAAACGCATCAATCAAATTCATCCCTTGACCGGTTTTCCATCCAAGAAACGGTATTAAAATACTTGTCCCACTACCAAAAAAGACTCTAGAATCATGATCAAGATTCCCTAAAATAATTCCCAGTAGTAACGGAATCAGTGTGGAGATGATCGGCATCCAACTTACTGTTCCTCCTCCAGAAACGGCGTAAACAAGTAAAGGCAGTGCAGGGATAGCAAATAAACTAACTACCCCAAAAGCACCTCTGTCCACCTCATCACCATAGTCACTAACCAGTGAAAGATAGAGGGCTGGATTTATACTGCTCAAAGCCACAACAAAAGCTAAAGCACTAATTCCAAATATTCCTTCTTGTCCAAAGAAGTTCATATAAAGTAAACCCGCTGCAATCGTTAGGATTATTTTTACTAATAAGACAACTCCATGATGTTTTAGAAGTTTTGAAACACTCTTAATATCTATCCCAACTCCCGAACAAAAAGTGATCATCCCAATAATAAAGTTGATACTGCTTCCCCCAAGGAAATCTTGCGTAATACCGCCTATATTGAATAAGTTCGGCCAAAAAGTATAGATAAACGCGCTGACCAGCATGGAAATAAGAAATGTCCCTGCTGGTACTTTTTTCATGAGCTTCATCATTATACTCACCTTTCTTGTTTGTTTTAGTCTTATTATATAGAATTGCTTTCAATTGTCCCAATATTACTGCTTTGTTAAAGAGGTTTACTGTTTATATTTCGCAATCCGTCATATAAATATACTAATTCTCTATCCCCTGAAACATTGAAATCTAGATGACAGATTAAAAGGTGTTTTAGGTTAGGTAAAGTCAATGGACCCTATCGACGCCTTTTAATGTCTTATTTAATTGCGAAGTTGTATGATGAAGACAGATGAAAGGGGACATGTATGATGAATAAAGAAGCACGTATTAAAATTCTACAAGATATTGTGAAAATCAAATCTGTCAATGATAATGAGAAAGATGTAGCCGATTATCTAGAAAAATTATTCACTGCTAACAGCATTAAATCTAAGCATGTCGCTTATAACGAAACCCGTCATAACTTAGTTGCCGAATACTCTAATGGCGAAGGGAAGGTTTTAGGAATCAGCGGGCACGAAGATGTAGTAGCGCCTGGAGAGGAAAGCGAATGGAAATTCCCACCCTTCTCGGGACAGATTGATGGCGACAAATTATATGGTCGCGGTTCGACGGATATGAAATCTGGATTAGCTGCTTTAGCCATCGCAATGATTGAACTGAAAAATGAAGAGACTGATTTTAATGGGACGATTCGTTTCATGGCTACTGTAGGCGAAGAAGTCGGAGCTTTAGGTTCTACTTTATTAGCTGAAGAAGGCTATGCTGACGATCTTGATGGTTTATTAATTGGCGAACCTGTAGATGTTGCAGCCTATACCCATAAAGGTTCTTTAAACTATTCCATTGTGTCTCACGGTAAATCTTCTCATAGTTCTATGCCAGATGAAGGAATCAATTCCATTACAAATATGAGTAAATTTATCCAACGTTTCAATAAAGAATTTAATAAAGTTACTAATGATTATAGTAATGATGTACTAGGGACTGTAGCAGCAAGTGTGACCATTATTAATGGCGGAGATCAAGTAAACAGTATTCCCGCTACGACAACAGTACAAGGGAATATCCGTACCATTCCTGAATTCGATAATACAAAAGTGAAAGAATTGTTGAAGGAAATCGTGGATGAACTGAACCAAGAAAATAATGTAGACCTTGAGTTGAAAATTGACTATGACTTGAATTCAGTGGAATCGGATAAAAATTCTGATTTAGCGAAAGCTGTTTTAGCCCATACAAATGCTAAAACTGGTGGTATCTCTCCTGTAACAGATGCTGCTGCCTTTACTCAAACGGATAATCAATTTGATGTGGTGATTTATGGCCCTGGAGTAACCACCCTGCCGCACCAGTTAGATGAGTATGTGTCGATTGAAGATTATTTATCTAAGATTGAAGAATACAAAGCGATCATCAAAGAATATTTAAAATAGGCTAGTTCGATGGCAACAGTTGCGCATATTTACAACCACCTAACTTCATATATATGTTATTGGTAAGTATCATCGACTTTTTTACTAAACAAAGGTAACTAACTATTTTTAGCAACCATGTGAATTATCATCTTATGGTTGCTTTTCTTATCTATGCTCCAAGGACGAATGTTATCCCAACTAAGCGACCTCAAAAAGTGACCGCATCATTATTCCTCCCTCATTTGTAACCTGTCCTTGTTCATGAGATAATAAGATATTATGTTAGGCTTTTTTGAAGTACATAATGACTAAAATAGGGGGTCAGGAATATGTTACAAAAACTGAGTACTATCGGATTCGTCAACAGTCATAAAACTGGGGAGAAACGGATTGCCTTGCTGCCTAAAGATATTGTACAACTGCAACATCGAGAAGCACTTTTTTTTGAAAAAGGTTATGGAAGCGCTTTGAATATATCAGATACTGAATATACCGCTTTAGGTTGTCAGATTGTCTCGAGAGAAACGGCGTTGGCTCAAGATATCGTTTGCGATCCAAAAATTGGAGACGCTGACTTTTTAGAAGATTTACAGCCAGGTCAAACCATTTTTGGTTGGGTACATGCGGTACAAAATAAAGAGGTGACCGATCTACTCATCGCAAATAAAATCTCTGCGTATGCTTGGGAAGATATGTATGAGGACAACAGACATTCTTACTGGCGCAATAATGAACTGGCTGGCGAAGCAGCTGTCATGCATGCCTATCAATTAAGCGGACTTATGCCGTATGATACCAAAGTAGCACTTATCGGACGCGGAAATACGGCTCGTGGTGCTCAACGTATTTTGATTGGTTTAGGTGCTGACGTCCGCGTTTATAATCGCCGTCAAGAAAGCTTGTTCCGAAAAGAAATGACTGAATTTGATGTCATTGTGAATGCTGTTCTTTGGGATACTGCCCGTGAAGATCATCTTGTGTATCAAACTGATTTACAATACCTCAAACCAGGTACGATGATTATCGATGTTAGCTGTGATGAACATGGTGCCATCGAGACCACTATACCTACTACTTTAAGCAGTCCTACTTACGAAATCGACCATGTGCTTCACTATGCTGTCGATCATACACCAACGATTTTTTACCGTTCTTCTTCAAACGCGATTTCAAATGAAACCGCTAAATATATTGATGACTTAGTTGAGAGTCGTTCTAACACCATTTTAGAAGATGCGCTGATTATTGAGCGAGGACATATTTTGGACGAACACATTAACGAGTTTCAAAATAGATCTACCACAGATACAATCATCGAAATTATAGACAGAGAAAATCCTGCAGCAACCATTTAAGTATTAAAGAGCTGATATGAATTCGGACTGCTACCGAATTCATGGCAGCTCTTTTTTCGCCGTTTAAACGTCAAGTTTTAAATGAGCAAACACTTTTTTAATCCAAATCACCTTGTAATCGTAAATCGAACGCTATAATATGAACGTTAAGTCCAGAAACAGAAAGAGGCAGCGTTACTATGAAAATTATTAAAGAAGAACCAGCCAATATAGAAGAATTAAAAATAAAAGCCAACACAAAAGATAGTTGGGAAACTAGAATGGAAGCCGTAAAAGAATTGGCTAAATATGATTGTCAAAAATCAAGATACATCTTAACCAAACTAGCAACAAGCGACCGAGTGTTTGCCGTTAAAGAAGCTGCTTTTTATGCCGCACGATTTATGGGTGTGACTGAAAAAGGTGTACCCTTAAAAACGCCAAGAAAAAAACTGGGTTACGACGGAAAAGCTTATACGAAAATTTTCAGCCGTGTGAAAAGAGATACACAGATGGAAGAATTTGATTTAGCTGTTTTTAAAAAGCAATTCCAAGTTGTCTCTCCTGAAATGTATGATGTGATGCAATACGAAAAACAAGAAGACTTTGATTTGTGGATTGCTGATTCTTATGCGAATCTAGGTTAAACTTTACTATAAAAAAGGCATTTCCACCGGATATTTAGAGTCGGTGGAAATGCCTTTTTTACTTCGCTTGTATGCCTAAGCTGCTATTTTCAGTTTATTCTTCAAGTGAGTTTTATTTTATATGTCACTTGATGAGTAAAGTGGATTTATTACTCAAGTAAGTCTTTTCTTATGCACCACTTGATGAGTAAAGCTACAATATTCTTCAAGTGAACGTTTAAAAAGACTTCACTTGAAGAATAAAATCTAATCCATTTAACAATTTAACCCTTTTTTCGCGAATAGTATACAGTAATAACTATTTTGTGAGAGGAGTTTTTTTATGATTATTAAGAAACGTTCTAAACCGTTGACACTTAGAGTTTTAGAATCTTTAAATTATCGAACTGACCTCAAATCTTCTGAGAAAAAAGAGTATTTCAACCATAAAAAGGGGTTCGAAGGTGAAGTGGATTTTGATGTTTTACCTGAAACCTTGCCAGATGAAAGTCTCGTCATCAACGATTTGTTAATTAAGGATAACGGACAACTGTTTCAAATCGATTGCCTGATTTTAAAGGGGAATCAGCTTTCTCTTTATGAAATAAAAAACTATTCTGGCAGTTATGATTACAAAAATGGTGTTCTTCACGGACGATCTGATTTCATTATATCGAATCCTCTAACTCAAATTTACCGAAGTCAGCCGCTTCTCCATAATTTAGTTCACAAATTAGGCTTCCAAATGGACGTAAACCCGCACATCGTCTTTATCAATCCTGACTTTTATTTGTACAAACTTCCGAGAGATAAGCCGTTCCTATTTGCAAACCAATTACCTCGCCACTTTGAGCAACTTGCAAATCAATTATGCGCATTGCATATTGAAAACTATCGTTCCCTTGATTTGCCACAGTATGACTTTTCTGTGTTAAAGAAAGGAATCCTTTGTCCCAAATGCTTTTCATTTGAGCACATAAGTACACGTCAGAATCGCATTTGTGCAGCTTGCGGGTATAAAGAAACGGCCTCAGAAGCTATCAAACGTTCGGCAGAAGAATGCCATCTACTTTATCCAGAAATGAACGTTACTAAATGTCTCATCTATCTCTGGTGTGGGGAAGAATACGACGAACAGCGCGTTCAGCGGGTATTAGCGAGTCATTATCAAACACACGGCCACTACAAAAGCACTTTTTACGAACTCCATTCTCCTTTATTGGTCAAGTGAGGTGTGAAAAAAAGTTCACTTGATAAGTAAAGTCAGTTTATTAGTCAAGTGAGCTGTAATTTTTAATCCACTCGATAAATAAAACTACTTTATTCTTCAAGCGATCGTTTTTGGAGCCCCCACTTGACTAATAAAGCCATCGCAACGCGTAAAACAACAAATAAACGCGCACGAAATCAAAGATCACCGTTGATTTCGTGCGCGTCTTTTAGATTATTTCAGGAACTTGCTTACCTTTCCTGTATAAGTCATAAACAAATTTTGCATCCCTCTGGATACTGCTGTATAGAGAATACGCTGATCGCGCTCATCCGCATAATTAGCTTCGGACACATCATGCACAAGCACATTATCAAATTCTAGCCCTTTAGATAAACTGATGGGGATAACGTTAATCGAATACATGAACGGGAGAGTCTCCATCAGGTAATCCGACAACTCTTCTGCAGCTTGTTCACTCTTGGTGATGACCGTTAACGATTTGCCGTCTAGTTCAGCCACTACTTGTTCAAATACAGCTTTTAAGTCATTCCTATCAGACACTTCAAACCATTTTGGTTCATTCCCTTGAGGTCAAACAGGAACTATCTCAATTTTTTGATTTTCCCCTACAAACTGACTAAAGACTTTCGTAATGGCACCACTAGAGCGGTAGCTGTTCACTAAGTCATAACGCTGGATACTCTTTTGTTTGTTCTCAAAAATACCTGCAATCTCTGCAAATGTAATCGAAGAATTGAAAATGGCTTGGTTTTCATCTCCGACCATTGTAAAGTCGCTTTTCATAAATAAATCCGACAGCAAACTCATTTGCGCTGGAGTGTAATCTTGCACTTCATCAATCAGCACAAAGCGCATTAACGGAAACGAGATTCTTTCCACGAAAGTATTCATCAGCAGCAAGTAAATGACGGCTTCATCTACTGTTAAAGATTCTTTAGAATGAACATACACTTCCTTTTGATGATGAAAATACAATGTATCAAAAAGGTGAGTCAAATCTATCCATTCATTTTGGTTGATTTTTTTCGTGATCCCGCGGTATTTCTTGCGCAGTAACTGTTCTCCATACTGAATAATTTCATCTTCTTTATCATCTGCAATCAGTTTTCCAAAATGCTTCAATTGCATTTTTTCTGACATTTCCAAAATTTGGTCTTGTATGCCATGACTTTTAGCCTGAGTAAGAAGACGTCTTTCCCAATAACTAGAAAGACGCTGTTTGGTAGCTTGGATTCTGTCGATTACAGGATTCTCAGCTGGAGTCGTCTCATAAATTTTCTTCATTTTTTCTTTTGAAATGAGGACTTTCCCTCTATACATCAAGTCTTTAAATAAACCATCTGTATTGGCTATCACTTCATCAGTACCTTTTAAAAAGTCCACATATTCCAGACTTCTTAAAAGGGCTGTTTGATGGTCTATATCAGTTTGGCTAATGCGTGAAAAGTACTCTTCTTCTGTTTCCATAGCCCAATTAGAACGCTGTCCCAAAAATTGCAGCAATGTCATATTCAACGGATTCTTTTCTCCTAAAGAAGGCAAAACATTTGAGATGTAGTTAATAAATTGATTGTTGGGGGACAATATCAATACATTATCCGACGTAATTTCTTTGCGTAAAGAGTACAGCAAATAAGCAATGCGTTGCATAACAGTAGATGTTTTCCCACTACCTGCCACTCCATTTACCAACAAAATAGGATGTTTTGTGTCTCTAATGATGACGTTTTGCTCGTTTTGAATGGTTGCTGTAATGTCTTTCATTTGCTGGGTAGTGTCTTGCTCCAAAGCTTCCAAGAGCACATCGTCTTGGATGGCTACTGTCGTGTCAAAATAGTTCAACAACTGGTCTTTTTCAATAATCAATTGCCGGCGACTGTTGATTTCCACGTCTATTGGCAGCTCGTGCGCAACATAAGAAGATTTCCCGAGAGTATTGTTGTAAAACAATTCCGCAATCGGCGAACGCCAATCGTACACCAGATTTTCTCCATCTTCATCCGCAAAACCATTGGTACCGATGTAAAACGGTTCTTCTGGCTCCTCGTCCAAAAAATCCACCATAACTTTCCCAAAATAAGGAGCTTTTAGGAGACGCTCTACTTTTTCCAACAACGCTTGGTTTGCTTGCATTTTGATATTCATTTGGTCGATTTCTCGGCTTTTCATTTCGATGCCTAAAAAAGTATCCAAATTGTCCAACACGCTGTCAAAGTTCAAACTGCCTTCACTCGACATGTGTTTCAATTCAGCAATGCCTTCTTCCCTGTTCCGTTTGATAGCATCCTGCAGCATTTCTTCCGCTGCCAGCAGTTTTCCGTACACCAACTCAAGGTACTCTTTTTCTTTTCTCAATTCTGTATCAACCAATGTACATTGCCCCCTTATCCGTATCAAAGCGAACCATAATTGTACTGCCTTTCTGCCAAGGAATCAATAGATTTCTACCAAATTAGGCTGGCAACAGAATCGGTTCATTAGCTTATTCATCAATTGAGCTGTGAATAATGGTCCACTTGATGAATAAAGTGGATTTATTAATCAAGTGAACAGTTTTGGAGGCCTCACTTGAATAATAACCTCTCTTTATTACTCAAGTGACCCTTGTCTTCCTTCTCACTTGATCGATAAACCATTCTCCAAAATGAATTTCTCTTTTTAATCCGTACGCTAAAGTGTAAACTAGAACTATCCTACCATTTGAAAAGAGGCCGACAATATGATATCTGTAACTGATTTAGCCCATTTAATAGACCATACTCTATTGCGTGCAGATGCAACTGAGGAAGAGTTCAAGCAGCTCTGTAAAGAAGCCGATGAGTATGGCTTTAAAATGGTCGCCATCAATTCTTTCCCCGTCCAAATGTGCCGCGAATTTTTACAAGACAGTCCCGTTCATGTGGGAGCAGCGATCGGGTTTCCATTAGGCCAAACTACGATAAAAGCAAAAGTAGTTGAAGTAGAAGATGCTATTCAAAACGGCGCAGACGAAATCGACTATGTCATTAATGTCAGCAAATTAAAAGATGGTGATGTGGAATACATTCGCCGAGAAATGGAAGCAATCGTAGCCGTTTGTCGAAAAGAAGAAATTCTCAGCAAAGTTATTTTAGAAAACTGCTATTTGACAGATGTAGAAAAAATCGCTGTGTGTGAAATCGCCAAAGAAGTGAAACCGGACTTCGTCAAAACTTCCACTGGTTTTGGACCAAGCGGAGCGACTGTAGAAGATGTGGCGTTGATGAAACAAATCGTTGGGGACCAAGTCAAAGTAAAAGCTGCTGGTGGAATTCGTGATTTGGACACGGCTTTAAAAATGATTGAAGCTGGTGCCGAGCGTTTAGGTATGAGTGCGGGAATCAAAGTGATCGAAGAATACAGAAAAGTGGAGAAAAATTCTTAAAAGTTCGTTTTATTGATACAAAGAAAAAGACAGCAATACCGTTGTGTGGGTATTGCTGTCTATTTTCAACCCATTATTTTAAAGAAAAACTCAGCTTATCAATAATCAGCCGATTTGAGATAAATGAAACTCCAAATGTTCTTCAATAAAACTCGCGATCGTGTAATAACTATGGTCGTGTCCTGGCAGCATACGAACCGTCAATGGGTAATTTTTTTCTTCTGCAATCGCCGCTATTTTAGAAGGCTGCAATTGTTTATCGTAAAAAGGATCTGCATCTCCTTGATCAATCAAGACCGGAATATTTTTGCCCGTGTATTGCTTAAGCAATTCGGTTGCATCCCATTCACGCCATTTTTCTTGATTACTGCCAAGATACGCGCTGAAAGCTTTTATTCCCCAAGGAACTTCCATCGGGTTCACAATGGGCGCAAAAGCAGAAATGGAAGTAAATCGTTCTGCATTACGCAGTCCAATCACCAATGCTCCATGTCCTCCCATAGAATGTCCGGAAATAAATTCTGGTCCAGTCAGTTGAAATTGGTCATGAGCGATAGCGGATAACTCTTTAGTGATGTAATCGTACATCTTATACTGAGCTGCCCAAGGTTGTTCGGTAGCATTGAGATAGAACCCTGCTCCTTGACCTAAATCCCAATCCTCTGAATCGGCTATCTCTTCTCCTCGAGGACTAGTGTCCGGCATAATCATCGCTATCCCTAAACGAGCAGCAGCTTTTTGTGCGCCAGCTTTGTGCGTGAAATTATCATCGGTAGACGTTAAGCCAGATAACCACCACAATAAAGGTGGTTGCGCGAACGTTTCTTTATTTGGTAAAAATAAGCTGAAAGTCATTGGGCAACCTAAAGTGTGTGAATCATGACGGTATTTGTATTGTGTTCCGTCAAAAACAACGTGTTCTTCAAGCAATTCTAATGTTGACATCCTTACCCTCCTCATTTGAAATAGGTTGAAACAACTGATTAGTAAGAAAGAACTGTACGAATCGATTTTCCTTCATGCAATAAGTCAAACGCTTCATTGATTTTTTCGAAAGGCAGCGTGTGTGTGATGAATGGATCCAATTGAATCTCACCGCTCATCGCTTTTTCAACCATGCCCGGCAATTCTGTACGTCCTTTAACTCCGCCAAAAGCAGATCCGCGCCAAACGCGTCCCGTTACCAATTGGAATGGGCGAGTGCTGATTTCTTCTCCAGCTCCGGCTACTCCGATCACAACACTTTCTCCCCAGCCTTTGTGGCAGCATTCTAAAGCTGAACGCATGACATCGACGTTTCCGATACATTCAAAACTATACTCCACACCGCCATTTGTTAACTCAACAATAACTTCTTGGATCGGACGGTCATATTCTTTAGGGTTCAAGAAATCTGTCGCTCCCATTTCTTTCGCCAGTGCAAATTTATCCGGATTGGTATCAATCGCAATAACTCGTCCCGCTTTTGCTTGAACAGCACCTTGAATAACCGCCAAACCGATAGCCCCTAAACCAAAAACAGCGATAGTATCGCCTTCTGTTACTTTCGCTGCATTGCTTACAGCACCAATTCCTGTGGTTACGCCACAACCCAATAAACACACTTTTTCTAGAGGTGCTTCTTGATTCACTTTAGCCAATGAAATTTCAGAAACTACGGTATATTCACTAAACGTGCTTGTTCCCATGTAATGGTAAATAGGTTCTCCTTTGTAAGAAAAACGCGTCGTTCCATCCGGCATTAATCCTTTACCTTGTGTTTCACGAACCGCTTGGCACAAATTCGTTTTGCCTGAAGTACAGTACTCACATTTGCCACATTCAGGTGTGTACAAAGGAATCACATGATCCCCTGCTTGAACGGAAGTAACTCCTTCGCCGACTTCTACGACAACCCCGCCGCCTTCGTGTCCTAGTACTGCCGGAAAAACACCTTCAGGATCCACACCAGACAATGTATACGCATCTGTATGACAAACCGCTGTATCTGTAATTTTAACTAATACTTCCCCTTTTTTAGGTCCTGCTACATCAATTTCTACTATTTCAAGAGGTTGACCTGGTCCAAATGCTACTGCTGCGCGTGATTTCATGTTATTGATCTCCTTTTCACTATCCAATTAATCCAAAATTGAGGGGGGATAACCCTTATTGTTTCACTATTATTTCCCCTAAAAATGCATCTTAGCCAAATGATAACATGGTTATTCTTTTGCTACAACTTGTCTCATTTGCACGATAGACATTTTCTATCAGACTTCAACCCAATAAAAATGATTAACTTACGTTCCACGGAAGAATAGACGGTGTTTCTTATTGGAAAGAGTAGCTCTTCATCTTCTAGCATTGGTAAAGAAATTTCCTCCGGCCTATGAGGTTCCTTATGGAAATCCATGGGACCGCCTTGGTAGCGACCCAAAAAAGTTAGAGTAAAAAACTAGTTTTTTGGTGGGCATTTTTTTACGGCAAAGTATAGTGAAGTGAAGATATGATTTGAACATCAAGAGTAAACTCACCTTGATGAAGAATGCGGTTTGAACATCAAGGGTAAACTCGCTTTGATGAAGAAATGGGTTTGAACATCAAGGGTAAGCTGGGCTTGATGAAGAATGAGGTTTAAACATCAAGAGTAAATTCGCCTTGATGAAGAATGCGGTTTGAACATCAAGAGTAAATTCGCCTTGATGAAGAATGCGGTTTGAACATCAAGGGTAAGCTGGGCTTGATGAAGAATGAGGTTTAAACATCAAGAGTAAATTCGCCTTGATGAAGAATGCGGTTTGAACATCAAGGGTAAGCTCGCCTTGATGAAGAATGCGGTTTGAACATCAAGAGTAAATTCGCCTTGATGAAGAATAACCTAAGCAGTCCCATATCCCTCCAGGAATTTCTAAGAATGAGTTTCTAAAAGATTCTATTTAAAAAGACAGTAGTTTTTACTTACCAACGTCAAATGTTGTAGAATCAAAAGAGCGCTGTTTCCTCCTTATTTGAACCTGGAGGAAACAGCGCTCTTTTGTTCATCAACTATCATTTAGTTTGGTAAAAGTTTTTCAGTTTTTGTACATGAGAAAAATCCATAAAACGCAGATTAAGCACTTCGGTGGCGAGACCGGCTTTCAAGGTCATACTGATGTGTCCAATCTGCTTAGGAAACAACCATCTAGAGGTTTCTTCTGAAAAAGATTGGACTTTTTGGCGTTCTACAAAAGTATGCACTTTAGTAAACCACTCTGCGTCCTGTATGCAGACTCGATTAGCCGATTGAATGTGGTAGCCTTGAGTTCGGCAGTTGAACCATGAAAGAAGCAGTGACAAAAGCAAAATAATTACCACCGCTAACGCTATCCAACGATTCAAAAATGCCACGCCCACAGCAACCGGAATCAGCAGCAGCTTCCATCGCCAGAAGTACCAAAGTTTTTGGCGCGACACATAACCAATTTCAGGACGCTTAAAGTTCCATTCGGGCATCAACTGATTTAGCACCGTGTACAGTTCAGTATCAGAAATGATCGGTAAAATATAAAGTTTTTTTACTTCTCCATTTTCCCCTTCGCTTTCTTGGCCCCCTGCTAAAAGCAGTTCGACAGAAGAAATCCCTAAAATTTTTCGCAGAGGCTGTTGCCGAACTTTCAAACCTTGGATTTTTTCCAAGGGAATCTTTTGGATTTTCCGCTCAAATAGCCCACTTTCGATAGTCAGTGTATGGTTCGTGCGCTTAACTTGAAAGTTGTAATATTGGATAAATGTTTTAACTAAAGATAGCAGCATTACAATAATTAACGTCACAACAAGAATTGCTATTGTTACTAACCAACCTGTTCTCCAGACATTTTCTGCAAGTGAAGTGGCTGTCGTGATCCAGTTTTCCGGAATAAACTCTGTCACGAAAAAAATCAGAGCGATAAAGGATGCGATAATGCTCAAATCAGTCACAGCAAATAAAATAATTTGACTATTCGTTACTCGATAATCCGATGCAACTGCGGCAGGCTTTTCCACACTATCCTCTAGTACCTGATGATCGCTTTCTGGCTGTTCACCTTGACGGTAACTTTCTATCAGCTCCAACAGTTCAAAATTTACCGCTGGCATAGACGCTTCAGCTTTAGTGCTGTCTCCTCCAGCCGTTTCGATCAATAATTGAATCGTATTAAATGGTTTAAAGAAAAACCATTGGCGTTGTTTGATCGTTTGAATGCGTTCATAGGGAATATCTGTTTCTCGCTTACGAAATACTCCTTGATAAAGAATAATTTTCTCAGAGGAAATTTGATAGGACTGAGAAAAATATTTCCACAATGATTGAGCTGTTACAAATAAAAAGACCGCTAGTAAAACTAGTATTCCAAAAGTAGTCGTCAATTCTCCGTTAACGATCAGTAAAAAAATAACAAATAAAAGTCTTTTCAATCCATTAAACCCATAAATCGCAAGGGCGAGAGGATGAAATCTTTTTCGTTCAGACATCCTCTTTCGCCACCTTTACCATTTGGATAATTTGTTGTCGCAGGCTAACAGCCTCCTCCACATCTAAACCGGAGATGTTGTGACTAGATGCCGCTGTATGGATGACGATTTCCATCAAGTTTTCTTTGCGCAGGAAAGGTCCTTGTTCTGTTTCGATATGTTGAATACGATTGATTGGAACATGAGTGATGGTTCTGAATATGTACCCTTCTTGAAAAGACAAATCTTCAGAAGTAATTTCGTATCGGTGGTATTGATAGCGATAAGGAATCAACAGTATGTCAATGACAAACACAACAAGAACCACCGCAAAATAACTGCCTATAATCCATAACCATATCCCATTTAAAACATCAAACCAATTGAGTAAAGCTGTCACCCCAATTCCAATGAGTACAAAAATTTCTGTTGTCACCATACTGCTTTTCTTCCACACCGATTTGATTCGGTCCGGCATTTGTTTTGGTAATAATGGATAATCCAATCTCATTCTCCTCTATGTTCTTTTTTCTTTTATTATACACTTCTATGCGCTGGAATTACGGATGAATATTAAGAATTTTAACTAAACAAACGATCCAAAATATAAAGTAAAGAGCCGATAAAATCATAAGCACTCCTAAAATCAGGGTTCTTTCCGCAGCGCGTCCGCCTAAAAATTATATAGTTTCTGCAATTTAAATTGTATTTCTTAAACAGAAGTTTAAGAAATCATACTATTATGTATTGCAATATAGACCACTTAAAGTTACACTATTATGTAATACAACATAGCGAGTCAGGAGGGGTGTTTTGGCTCAATCTAATTTATCCACACAGATGCTAAAAGGAATTTTATCTGGTTGTATTTTAATATTACTAGAAAATGAATCCTTATATGGTTACCGTTTAAATGATCGATTAAAAGAATTTGGTTTTGATGTTCCCATGGGAACTATCTACCCTTTGCTGTTGTCTTTAGAAAAAAAGGAGTTCATTAAAGGAGTGAAACAACCTTCTAAAGATGGACCTGATCGAAAATACTATCACTTAACAGCAACAGGCCTCGAAGAAAAAGAACAGTTTATTTTACAATGGAATTCATTAAAGAGTACCGTTGAACATCTAATTAAAGGAGCTGACCAATATGGCGGTTAAAGAAACTGAAGCTTTGACGCAAAAAAATGCAGTATTACAGCAACAACTGATTAAAGAAAATGAAACTTACTATAGTGATTTACTAGTTTATATTAGAACGAAAACTTTTTTCAGAGATGAACTAAAAACAGAAGAATTACTGATCGAAGTCCTGCAAGATATATTAGAGGCGCAAGATAATGGAATAAGTGCTGCAGATTACTTTGGCAACAGCCCTAAAGAAACGGCCAATCAAATTATTGAACAGATTCCTTTTAATTTTAAGAATGTTCTCTCTACATTTATCTATGCATTCTTAGCTTATGCAGCTTTCAGTATTTTACCTAGTTTGATTTTTCCTGAGACCGCTTTTGATGCTGGAGTTTTTCTACTTTCTGGTATTTATTATTTTTTCCTTGCTACTATACTTATTTGGGGAGTTGGACAAACAATTTATCGTACTATACCTAAAGTCATTGAAATCACAGTTTTTTTAGTCTTTATTTTGCTTTCATCAGCTCCGTTTGTATTGAATTCTGTCCTTCATTTTGAGACTCCATTAACTTTTTCGTTAGATGGTACATTAGGGATACTATTGATTCTATTCATTGCTGCAATTGTCATTTATAAAGCAAGCCATGAAACTCTTTTCGCCACGTTTATCCCTATAATATTTATAAGTGCCTTGCTAGGAGTATTATATCGACTCGAACTTACGCAGCACTATTTAGTATCTGGTGCTGGTAAAGTAACTACAAGTATCATTATGATTATCAGCGTGCTTGTTTCAGTCTATTTAACTCATCGTTTATCAAAACATAATAGCCATTAATCATTATGAGCCGTCTTTCTAAAGTTGAACTTTTAGAAAGACGGCTCATAAGATTTAATTAACTTTGCAAGCTTTCAACATAGCTCTTCAACACATGAACAGCTTGTACACAGTCATCCAAGCTGCTCCATTCTGCTGGGTTGTGACTGATCCCATCTTTGCTCTGCACAAATAGCATGGCAACTGGGAGCTCGCTTCCCACCACTTGACTGTCATGTCCAGCTCCGCTCGGTAACGTGTAAGGACGAATATTATTTGCTTCAAGTGCTTTTTTCATTTGATCTTGCCGTTCTTCTGAAATAGGTACTGGCGGAGTAATTAATAAATCTTCGTATTGCACTTGGACCGAATGTTTTTGGGAAAGCTCTTCACTAAGTCGCAATATCCGAGCAACAACTTCTTTGCGTGTCTCCTCTTGAATGTCTCTCACATCTACATATAAAGTCACTTTTCCAGGAATCACATTGACGCCGTTTGGTTCCACAAATAATTTACCTACAGTGGCTACAGCAGACTCATTGACTTGACGAGGAATAGTATTCAACGTGAAAATAAATTCGCTCGCAGCTACCAATGCATCTTGCCGATCATCCTCCATCGGCGTATTCCCGGCATGGCCCGCTTGCCCTTCAAATGTGAACTTCAACCAGTGAGGGCCGGCAATTCCGGTAACGATTCCGCAAGACAGGCCTTCCTTTTCCAGACGCTTGCCTTGTTCGATGTGCACTTCTACAAAACTGTCTATTTCATTAAGATTCCGTTTAGCAGATACATAACTGTCCAAGCTCAATCCAACATCTTGAAGCACCTCTTCAAAAAACAGGCCATTTGCATCTTGGCGCTTTTTCTTAGCTTCCAGATCCGCTTTGCCCATCATCGCTTCACTTCCACTCAAGCCTTCTTGGAAACGAGAACCTTCTTCATCTGTAAAGATAACTACTTCAAAAGGCTTTTCTGGTTGGTATCCTGTTTCTTTCCAAGATTCAGCCACTTCTAAAGCTGCCAACACACCCAACGGCCCATCAAAGTGTCCACCATTGGGTACCGAGTCCACGTGCGAACCACTCAAAATTGCAGGTGCATCTCCATTCTTTCCTGCTAAACGCCCAAATACATTTCCTGCTCCATCCATTCGGGCAGTCAATCCAGCCTCTTTCATCCATTGCATGATCAATTCTTTGGCTGCTTTTTCTTCATGAGAAAAGCCAGGCCGGTCCGAGCCGTTGCTTTCTGTTCGGCCAATTCGAGATAAGGCATCCAGCCTCTCAGCCAATCGTTTTCCTGATATCCCGTTCTTATCTAATTTATTATCATACTTTTCTAGTAAGCGTCCTCGCAAATGCAATGTGTCTTTTTTCATCCTTATTCCCCCTATCTCTCTATACTAGCAAAAAAGACCCTAGTTGAAAATCGATTTTCCCGATTCAGGAGGCTCAGGTACTTTGAATTAAAATCTCAGACTAAAAAGACGCCTCTACTGTAAGAAGCGTCTTAAATCTTCTATTTGGCCCTTCGGCTTAATCAATTAATCCAAAATGCTGAAACGCTTTTTGTAATCCATCTTCGTCAACCGTATCCGTCACATAGTCTGCCATGGCTTTGATTTCTTCTCCTCCATTGCCCATCGCTATACCGATTTTACAATATTCCAACATTGGAATATCTACTTTGGCATCACCAAATGCAATGGTATCGTTTTTGTCCGCTCCATAATGATTCAACAATGTCTCAATCGCAGTTTGCTTATTGATATTGTCTAAAGCAATGTCACCAAACAGTGCTTTCTCGCCAACACCGCCCCAAGTTCCTACTTTCAACTCAGGAAATGTTTCCATAGCGTCTAAATAATCTTGGTACTCTTCCAGAATAAAACTGATTTTGTTCACATCATCGCGGTACAACTCGCCGTCAAAAATCATTTCTGGGAATACTTTGCGCACAGTTACCGATTCTACACCCGGCTTTTCCTTGTAAGCCATGTAATCTTTAACCGTCTGCTCACCTCTTGTTTCAAATTGCTCACTCGCAAATAAACCATTGTTCGATTCCAAATAAAACTCCAGCTTGCGCTCATGCAGCCAATCTACGATACTTCGTTCTTGTTCTTCAGTCATCAATTGGTGCAACAGAACCTCGCCGTCGCTTTCTACATAGTTTCCATTGCCGCCGATGTAACCGTCAAACCCGATATTCAGTATGTTGTCATACATTTCTGCTTTACTGCGTCCTGTCACGGTGTACACTTTGTGCCCATTCGCTTGTGCTGCTTTGATGGCTTTAACCGCTGAATTCGGCAATTTATTCGAGTAATTGACCAGCGTTCCGTCCACATCTAGAAAAATATATGTTGTCTTCATTGCATTCATCCTTTTCTTAAAAGACCATGCTGAAGTGTCCAGCATGGTCTTAATCACTTCATTATTCTTTTGTGGAACTCAAGTCTTCTCCGTTAGAAGCGATGACTTGTTTGTACCAATCAAACGATTTTTTCTTCGAGCGTTTCATTGATCCATTTCCTTCATTGTCACGATCGACATAGATAAAGCCGTAGCGTTTTTTCATTTCGCCGGTAGACGCTGACACAATATCGATACAGCCCCAAGGAGTATAGCCTAAAACGTCCACACCATCTTTTTCCACAGCATCTTTCATCGCTTCAATGTGTTGTTGCAAGTAATCGATGCGGTAGTCATCTGCTACATAGCCATTTTCGTCTGGAGTATCCACTGCACCCAACCCATTTTCGACTACGAACAACGGTTTTTGGTAGCGGTCGTACAACTCGTTCATGGTAATACGGAATCCAAGCGGGTCAATTTGCCAGCCCCATTCACTTTCTTCTAGGTAAGGATTCTTGATTGAATCGAAGATATTCCCACCTGTTTTTTCTTGGTCTTTTTGAGCTGCTGAAACGCGTGAAGAATAATAAGAGAACGTAATGTAATCCACAGTGTGCTCTTTCAGCAATTCTTTATCGCCTTCTTCAAATGGAATCTCAATGCCTTCGTGTTTCAAACGAGCCAATGCATAATTCGGGTATTCCCCGCGAGATTGCACATCAATAAAGAAATAATTCTCTTGATTGTCCAGTTGCGCTTGACGAACATCGGCTGGGTTCGGCGTATTCGGGTAATATTGCCCCGCTGCCACCATACAACCAACCATATTTTCAGGATCTACTTCATGAGCGATTTTAGTCGCTAACGCACTTGCCACTAACTCATGGTGAGCAGCAGTATACTTCACTTGCTCCGCATTCTCGCCTTCTTCAAATACCAGCCCAGCCCCCATAAACGGCGCGTGCAAAATCATATTGATTTCATTAAACGTAATCCAGTATTTCACTTTTCCTTTGTAATGGTTGAACAACGCGGTAACCAAGTTTCCATAAAAGTCGACTACTTTACGATTGCGCCAACCGCCGTATTCTTTGATCAAATGAATCGGCATATCGAAATGCGTAATCGTCACGATAGGTTCAATGCCGTATTTAAGGCACTCATCAATCAAGTTATCGTAAAATTTCAAGCCTGCTTCATTTGGCTCCGACTCGTCCCCATTTGGAAAAATACGCGTCCATGCAATACTGAAGCGGTAAGATTTAAAGCCCATTTCTGCAAATAAAGCGATGTCCTCTTTATAGTTGTGGTACATATCAATCGCTTCTTTGGCTGGGTAAAAATGATGGTCATCAAAATCTAAATGTTTCATTTGACCGGTAATGATCGGATAGCGATCTTCCCCAATTGGAACGACATCCACATTCGCTACTCCACGTCCATCTTCGTTGTATCCACCTTCACTTTGGTTAGCCGCAGTTGCGCCGCCCCACAGAAAATCTTTTCTAAAACTCATTCTTTTTCCTCCTAATACTATTGTCTTTGACTTCATTTTATCGAAACGGTTTCATTTACTCAATCCTTCCTAACAAATTAGTACAACTCAACACAGGTTTCTTAAATTTGGCCGTATATCTTGTAAATGTTGTACACAAAATTCTATAATAGTTGTGTACAAAGGTTTGCCGAAAAGGGGAATGAAGATGCTGCTCATTGAACAAATAAAAGAACAAGAATTTTCAGATGCAGAACAAGTATTGGCTGATTACATTCTTGACCATCCAGAACAATTGCCGGATTTGACCACTAAAAAGCTGGCCGCTATTACTCACACCAATCCTACCAGTTTGATTCGTGTAGCGAAGAAACTGGGATTTAATGGCTGGACAGATTTGAAAGAAGCCTACTTAGAGGAATGGCAGTATTTGAACAGCCATTTTACGACTGTTGATGCCAACTTACCATTTGATCAAAAAGATCATTTGATTTCCATTGCGAATAAAGTCAGTGCGTTGCAACAAAATACTCTGCAAGATACGTTGTCGTTAGTCGATCCAGAAAGCCTGCAACTAGCACAAAAACTGCTGCTGGAAGCCGAGGAGATCAAGATTTTCGCGAGTCAAACCAACGCCCTCATTGCTCAAGATTTTGTCACAAAAATGCGTCGCATCAATAAGAAAGTCACGATTTCCTCTACTTATGATTACAGCACTTATGAAGCTTTTAATAGCGATGCAAAAACATGCGCCATTATTATCTCTTACACAGGAGAAAACGAGGCCTACGTAAATTGTCTGGATATTTTGAAAAAACAAGAAGTACCGATCATCGGTCTAACCAGTATCGGCGATAACCCGATTTCAACTCAAAGCGATTGTTCCCTGAAAATAACCACTCGAGAAAAGCTGTACTCTAAAATCGGTAACTTTACTTCGAACACTTCTGTCATTTACTTATTGAATCTACTCTATTCAATCGTCTTCACCGCTGATTATGAAGCCAACCTTAACCGCTTAATTCAAATGGGGCGCGCGTCAGACACTCGCACAACAACTTTGGACATCATTAAAGAAAATCATTAGACAAAAAGAAAGCTCCTCCCTTTTGCGTATCTATATGTAAAGGGAGGTTTTAAGATGAAACGTAATCTAACCATGGAACACGCCTTGCTGCTGACTCTTTCCAAGCGCAGCAAATTAACCACTGATCAAAAGCGGCAGTTAGACAGAGATGATAAAGGACACAACGGTGAAATAGATTATGACCAAATCGTTGAAGAAAATAGCAGCCCGTCATGGTACCATTTTAAAAATATTTGGATTGATTACCTTGGCCGTACTCAACTTGATTCTTTACTGGTTACTGAAAATGGCGTTTTTTTAACAGACATCAAGAATTATACCAATCACTATACTTATACAAATTTCATGTGGACCTATCAAAATAAGCCGCTATCAAAAAATATCAATCAACAACTATTAGACAACATTGTCAAATGCCAATCCCTTGGCAAAGTGATTCCTGCGATGAAGGATACTCAAGGTACCATTGTCTTTATAAACGAACGCGCTGTACCAAATATCATGGATCAAATGCCTGTAAATTATTTGTTGCGCTATCAAATCTACGATTGGATTGACAGCCTAAAGCAGCCTGTTCCAGGCAACAGCATACCAATTCACAAAACGGTTGAACAAATCAAACAATTTATTATTCCCAACCCATATGACCACAACTATATATGCTCAGATGAAGAGTTTAAAAAATTAAAAAAAGGAATTTATTGCTTCAAATGTGGTAGCTTTCATTTGGAGATTGGAGAATATTTCATAAGTTGCAGTTGTGGCCATAAAGAAAAGAAAGAACAGGCGGTACTCCGTTCTATTTGCGAGTATGGAGTGTTGCAAAACAACAAGGAACTTTCAGTAAACAATCTTTTTGAGTTTTTAGACAAAAAAATTCCAAAACAATTTATTTATCGAAAACTGCAGCGCTTTTTCGTTCCTGTTACTGGAAAAAGCAGAGTCACCTTTTACAAAAATCCAAAGATGCTATATGAGTTTGTGTTTGAAGCAACAAAAGACAGTAAGATTCTGAGAATAGAATAAAGGAGTATAGTATAACCATGAAAAGGGTACAAGAATTGAGCTTGTATCCTTTTTGTGCGCAAGTTCATCACAAAATAGTTCCTCTTGATGTTTGAACTACATTTTTCATCAAGGCGGGTTTAGTCTTGATGTTCAAAACCATTTTTTCATCAAGGACGCTTTACCCTTGATGTTCAAAACCGATTCTTCATCAAGGACGCTTTACCCTTGATGTTCAAAACCGATTCTTCATCAAGAACGTTGTACCCTTGATGTTCAAAACCGATTCTTCATCATGGATGTTGTACCCTTGATGTTCAAAACCATTTCTTCATCAAGAACGTTTTACCCTTGATGTTCAAAACCATTTCTTCATCAAGAACGTTTTACCCTTGATGTTCAAACCACTTTCTTCATCAAGGTCATTTTACCCTTGATGTTCAAAACCATTTCTTCATCAAGGACACTTTACCCTTGATGTTCAAAACCATTTTTTCATCAAGGACATTTTACCCTTGATGTTCAAACCACTTTCTTCATCAAGGTCATTTTACCCTTGATGTTCAAACCACTTTCTTCATCAAGGTCATTTTACCCTTGATGTTCAAACCACTTTCTTCATCAAGGACATTTTACCCTTGATGTTCAAACCACTTTCTTCATCAAGGTCATTTTACCCTTGATGTTCAAACCACTTTCTTCATCAAGGACATTTTACCCTTGATGTTCAAACCACTTTCTTCATCAAGGACATTTTACCCTTGATGTTCAAACCACTTTCTTCATCAAGGTCATTTTACCCTTGATGTTCAAACCACTTTCTTCATCAAGGACATT